>CADBOY010000022.1 GCA_902796405.1 uncultured Lachnospiraceae bacterium
CTCCTGAATTCCGTCCTGCACGCGGCATCCGGCATGAGTGAAGCAGTACCGGCAGTCTATACATGGAGCGGCATCTGCTTCGTAGCTCCGTATCTCTGTGATCTCCCCGGGCAGCTGCTCTCTCAGCAGCCGGACCATGGAAGCCGTCTCCCCGTTTTTTCTGGGAGAACCATTGAATATCAGTGTTTTTCTCATCACAGTACCTTCCTTGCGTATCCTTTCATCCGTATCCTTACTTTCTATCCTTTCCCTGGGCCTCATATACTGCTTACTGCCGCCGCGTTCCGTGCGGTGATCTGCTCCTTACTTTGTAGCCTTTCTCTGGGCATACAATGCGCCTGCACACAGTCCGCCCAGCATGCCGACGATCATTCCTGCGCTCGCGTTCCCCCAGGCCTGGCCCAATCCCAGACCGACAGCGAGCCCGAACAGCATGCCAATCGACATGGACATGGACATTTTCCCCTGTGCCTGCGACAGCTGCATGGCATTCGGCAGGATTCCGGACCAGAACTCCTGCTTCGCGGCCAGATAGCTCTCGTCACTTTCCCCGTAATCCGCAGCAAGCTGCCATTTCAGATCGCTGTATACCTTCTTTACATCCGGCTGGACAGCGAGATAATCGCGGATGTTCAGCATTTTCTCCGCTTCTGCCTGTCCATCCGGTCCAAACAGGTACAGGCTGACTCGCGGTTCGGGAGCGCTCTTCACGTAATGCCGGCAATGGGAAATTTCTGTTTCCGCGGGCTCGTATCCCGTCTCCCGGAGTGACTCGGTGCAGCAGTCCGCTTCCGCCAGATTCTTCACCTGCACCTGAATGTCAATCTCCTGCCGCGAGGGAAGGTCCTTCACTGCAGTTGAGCCGACATGCTGGATCTCCTTCGCGTTTCTTCCGAAGATCTTCTTCAGTTTCTTCTTCTCCGCGCGAAACTGCTCTTTCCACGCGGGATCATAATCATACATGGCAACTTCCAGAGACATGAGCTCCTCCTCAGTTATCCGATATCCGCATTATCCTGCAGACGCTCCAATCCATACCTGTCCGCCGTGCACCCTTTTTAGCATCCGGACGGCACGGATATTCACCGTACACTTCCTCTGCATCAGAGCGGCACGGATCTCCACCGTTCGCACCTTCCCTGCATCAAAAGGCACAGATATCAATCATTCGCCTTTTCCCTACATCATAAAGACATTGTCCGTGCATACCTCTAAATTAACATATATAATGATACCAGTGCCAACAGACATCCGTCCACGTTGTGCTTGCACATCAGTGAATGATGCCTGATTGACAGCGTCCACTTCGGAATCCATGACATATCCGTGCTTGCACATAAGGGGACGGATGCCTGATTGGCACGCCCCTTCATGAGCATGAAGCGATGCGAAGCATCACCACGACTTACTCATCTTAGCACAGCCGCAGATATTTGAATACCGCCTGACCACCACTCCCACAGGATACGCGGCACAGAGTGGCTCCCACATCGGATGTGATTGTGACGCTAAATCACGGCCACAGGATATGCGGCCCAGAGACATTCATCGAATCGGAGGAATCATTATGCAGCTCATCATGGATCTCATCACCAACCCGGTCTTCTACAGCACCGTGCTGGCCTGGCTCACCGCTCAGGGTCTCAAGATGATCCGGGAAGCCGTTCGGGGAGAATTTTCCCTGCAGCGACTCTCCGGAAGCGGCGGCATGCCGAGCGCCCATTCGGCAACGGTCACCGGTCTGGCAACCTCCGTCATCATCCAATGCGGCGCCGGCAGTGCCGAAGCCGTGATTGCTCTGACTCTCGCCATCATCGTCATCTATGACGCGCTCGGCGTCCGCCGTGAGACCGGTGAAGAAGCCAAAGCGTTGAACGAACTGTCCCGCCGTCTGCAGGAGCAGGGGGAATCTCCTCTTACCGGGGAACCACTGCGAGAAAAGATGGGGCATACTCTTCCGGAGATCCTGGCCGGCATTCTGGTCGGCGTGGTGGTGGCATGTCTCTGCTACCTGAAGACAATCATGCATTGACGTCCGCCATCTCCTGCGTTAAACTGGGCAGGCAGCTTCACTGCGGGGAGGAAATGCATCATGATGGCTTCGTTTAACAAGCGGCTTTTTTTCTATTTGCTCATCGGAATTCTGGGTATGGGGACATTTCTCTCTTTCCTTGTCGGCGTGAGCTACGGAACCGATACGAGCACGTTCATGAATACGGCAATCGCCGTGCGGCTGGGACTGAGCTTCGGCACCACCATGGTGATCACGAATGGATTCCTGTTCCTCTTCCAGCTGATCTGGGGCCGGCATCTGATCGGCTTCGGAACCATCTGCAACATGACCCTGATCGGCTATACCTGTGATTTCTGCCGGTATCTGGAATCGCGTCTGATACCGGCAGAAGCATTCACCACACAGCCCGCCCGCACCATCCTCTTCATCGCGGCGCTGGTCCCCTTCCTTTTCTTCACCACCATGTATATGATCTCCGACCAGGGGCTCGCCCCCTACGACGCCCCCGCCGTCATGATATCCAGCCATTTTCATCTGCCATTCTCGGCCGTCCGTATGGCCTGGGACGGCACCGCTGTTCTGATCGGCATACTGGCAGGCGGGCATCTGTCCGTCGGGACCATCGCCTTCCTGTTTGCCGTCGGTCCAACCGTCTCCGCCATTGGAGTGTGGATGCGCCGGGCGCTTCATATCCCTGAAAAAGTAAGCGAAAGCCGCGGCTGAAGCGCGCCGCGGCTTTTTCGTCCTCTTTTTTCGTTTTGTTCTTTCACTTCCGGTCCGAATTTTCAGGGAAGCGTCAGTCTCTGCACAATCTGTACCAACTTCTTTACGCCTCTGTCACAGCCACGCAAGAGCATCCGCTCCAGCAAGAACTGTTCTCCCTCTTCTCTATCCGCAGTCTCTCGAAAGCTTCCATTTCCAGTTTCACGAGAGCAACAGCTCCTGCACAATCTGTTTTCTCTTCTTCATCCCTATATTCGCAGTCTCACGAAAGCATCAGCTCCTGCACAATCTGCTCCAGCAGCTGAAGTTCACTGACGGTGGTGTACTCCTTCGTCGTATGCGCCAGGTACATCGGATTCGCAATACAGATGCCGTCGATGCCATGGCGCCTTACGACATTGATATCGCTCCCGCCATACTGCACCTTTGAATAAGCAGGAACGCCCAGCTTAGAGAGCACGCGCTGATACCGGACAAGCGCCGGATCCTCGGGCGGGATCCGATATGCCGTCAGATGAATGGTATGATGCTCCTCTACCGCCGCGTCGATTCGCTCTGCCTCTTCTCGCGCCGCCTGCAGCGTTCTCTCGTAGAGAGCAAGGGCGTCTTCATGGATCAGACTGCGGATCTCTCCGGAGAGCACCGCCTTCTCCGGGACAACGTTCGTTCCCGTCCCGGCGGTCAGCGTGCCGATATTCAGCGTCGTGTGATCATCCGGCCTTCCCAGTGGAAGCTTCGCAATGGTCCGTGCTGCTGCCTGCAGCGCGTTGATCCCCTTCTCCGGCTCAAAACCGGCATGTGCCGCGCAGCCGCTCACGGTAATCGTAAATGACAGAAGTGTCGGCTCTGTTTCAGAATAGGATCCCATTCTGTCCGAGCAGTCAAAGGCAAATGCCTCTCTGGCATGAATCTTCGTAAAGTCAAATGCCGATGCGCCAACCGTGTAAGCTTCCTCTGCTGTCGTAAACAGGACCTCAAGCGGTCGGTGAGAACGATTCTCCTCCCGGATGATGCGCAACGCCTCGAGAATCGCCGCGGCCGCCGTCATATCATCTGCACCGAGAACCGTCTGACCGTCACTCGTAATCGTGCCGTCCTCGTGAAGAACGGCCTTCTTCCCACGGCCCGGTGCCACCGTGTCCATATGCGCAAGGAAGAGGAAGGGCTTCTCCTGTTCCCTGTCCGGACTTCCCGGGATGTAGGAGTAGAGATTCCCCGAGTCGCTTCCGGTCTTACTGGCGCTGTCATCCATCGCAGCCCGGACGCCAAGCTCTGCCAGAAGGGCAGTAAGGCGCTGCGCCATCTCGCGTTCGTGGAACGATTCTGCATCGATCCGGGTCAGGGTTAAAAAAAGCCGCACCAGGCGGCTGTCCGTATCATTCATCGAATGTTCTGAACCTCCTGAGAATCATATCTGAAAATAATTCCTGGGAATCCCTTTTGTTTCTTGGATGCACATTCCGCTTTAATGGAACGCCAGAACGTTCCAGAATTTGCACTATTAGGATGCATATCCGATTTAATGTAACGCAGGACGTTCCGGAATTGCGCTCTCTGGAGGCCTCATCGAATTGTCGCGAAGATCAGCGCAGCCACGCCGACAACCAGGATAACCGGCACAGCAATGAGGGAAAGACTGAATAAGCTTACCGCAAGACTGGCCAGAAACAGCCACCCGAGGATGCCGAAGATCCACCCCAGCACCGTCCCGATCACGTGGAACACCAGTCCTGTGATCTTAAAAAGAAAAACGATAAACAATATGGTCAATATCAGATTTAACATCATTATGTCCTTTCTCTGCCTGTCCTCGCTCTCCGCCTGTATGCGTGAAATTCCGAATAAGCCCACCGGAGACCGGATTCCGCCGAAGCAGGACGTGAACAGCGGATTCCTTCGGCACGGCAAGGGTAATACCGGATAAAATTCTCCCACAACGCTGAGCGATTGTGCAGTACTATGTATTATAACTGATTTGCGGCGGAACAGACAGCGAAATCCTTGCCACACTTCAGCCCACATTTACATGAATACCGGTTCTGAGAAAGGCATTTTCGGAATGGTAAATTCATGGTATAATCGTTAAACAAGTTTAATTTGCAATGACAGACCGTCGCACAAACGCAGTGGGCATACTGCCGCACAAATAATGAAAGAAGATCCTGACCAGCTGTCAGGTATCTGTCATCTGTATCTGGACGGGAGGAAAAACGCATATGTCAATTCTTCAGAACACGAGGAAGCCGGTCGGGCTCGGCGGAAAACTGATGGTAAAAAGGATGAACAGCGGATCGCATGCCAAGCTGGCCGAATGGGGACTCCGCCAGCTTTCGATTGCACCGGAGGCCCATATACTGGACGCCGGATGCGGCGGCGGTGCTAATGTCGCGCGTCTGCTGCAGAGAGCTCCCCAGGGACACGTGACCGGCCTGGATTACTCTGAGGTCAGTGTCGCAGAGTCCCGGGAAGTCAATCAGGAAGCGGTTGCCGCCGGCCGCTGCGAGATCGTCCAGGGAGACATAAGCAGACCCCCGTTCCGCGCGGGAATCTTCGATCTTGTCACCGCGTTCGAAACGATTTACTTCTGGCCGGATCTGGAAAAAACATTCCGGGGCGTGCGGGAAATTCTGAAGACAGGCGGAACCTTCTTCATCTGCAATGAGTCAAACGGTCACGATGAGGCAGCGGTAAAATATTCCAGGATCATTGACGGAATGAAGCTGTATGATGCGCAGCAGCTGACCGATCTGCTGCAGAAGGCCGGGTTCCGGGATGTTCAGACGCATGAGCAGGATATCTGGCTTTGCGTGAAAGCAGTAAAAGCGGCGGAATAAGATATCGTTGTATTTGTTACAAATGGTAAATTCCACTGGATCAGATCCAGGACTTTCGCACCAGCTGACATCAGCTGGTGCTTTACTATGCCCATTTTCAGACTTCACCCTTACTGCAGGAGATACTTGTTTTAAAGAACGGGTATTCCAAGGAAAAGGAGCGGCCGCTCTGTTCATCAAGCAAGAATTTATATTTTTGTATAAGGATTATGGTATTGACCATGTTTCTTCGTCTGCCCATTTCCATATTGAATGGAAAACTTCGGGCAGCGATGCAGGCAGCCCAGGCACATTACGCACTTCTGCTTCACCCATACCGGTCTGCCGTTTTTCATCTCAATGGCATGCACAGGACATTTCTTCGCGCACAGGCCACATCCGATACAGGTCTCCATTACCTTAAGATTCGCCGTATTTCTTGTATATCTGTTATACATGGAACGCCCTATCTTCCCTGTAAAGTAAGGTGTCGTCAGCCCCATGTGTTTCCCTCTGACTTTGCGTCCAATCTGATCTTTCAGTTCGGCGATTTCCTCTGTACTTCTCCTGAGGCGCTTCTGAACCGATTCAGGATCAGAAAGATCAAATATCGGCGTCCATGTGTCTGGCATTTTTATATCAAAACAGGCATCAAAGGACAGTCCTTTTCCCCTTAGAATATGCTCTGCCATCGAAGCGGAAGCACCGCTTGTTGTTCCGTAGGTTGCCACATAATACAGGTAAGGTTTCCTGTCATAATTCAGCGTCAGTTTTTCAAGGAACTCCGACACGATGGACGGCAGTGTCCAGTAATAGGTCGGAGAAACAAATCCGACCCGTTCATCGGAAACGGCATAATCATATGCATTCCGATCCACTGCGC
Organism: uncultured Lachnospiraceae bacterium; assembly: GCA_902796405.1. Classification (GTDB taxonomy): domain Bacteria; phylum Bacillota; class Clostridia; order Lachnospirales; family Lachnospiraceae; genus UBA3305. The sequence continues at coordinate 6,434 of CADBOY010000022.1, forward strand.
TGGCGATGGAGATCAACTGTTCGCCATCTGTCGCTATGCATTCGGCTGTATATTTACTGTTTCCGGTTGCGGAAAAACAGAAAATCATTCTATTACCTCCACTGAATAATGTAAAGCTTGTATCTATTCGGAGATTCCCCAGTAACGGATCTTGCCTTCTTTGATCAGCTCGGCCATCGTCTCCGCCACGGTCTCCGGCTCTACCTTCGGATCGATCCGGTGCTGATAGTAGAGATCGATGTAATCCGTCCCCAGTCTCCTGAGACTCTGCTCGACGCTGTGGCGGATGGTTTCCGGTCTGCTGTCGAGCTTAAGCGACCGGTCCTCATTGTGGCTGACGCCCATCTTTGTGGCGATGACCACCTTATCCCGAACGCCCCTGAGCGCTTCCCCGACGATCTCTTCATTGTAGGAAATGCTTCCGTTGGCGTATACACCGGTATAAGCTTCCGCCGTGTCAAAAAGTCGTATCCGATTTCATATGCGCTCCGGAGTGCTTTTTTGGCCTCGCCTTTCTCCATCGGATCGCCGGACGCGTAGGAAAATCCCATGCAGCCAAGTCCAACCGGGTTTACATAAAGTTCGCTGTTTCCAAGTCTTCTTTTTTCCATAACTCTGACTTCCTGTGCCATCATTGTTTTTTGATCATCGCCAGTTCCTTTACGATCATCATTATGTACCACCGGCAGATAAAACGGAAGTTTTCAATGGGAAATCGGTTTATACCATTTAGTATAAACCAAAGGTAAGCTAAGATGAAGATTGAAGCCAACCCAACTGAAAAAGCAAATTATGAAAATACGGGATACAGCCATACATTTTCATATGTCTAACGTTGTGAGGCTATTCGGTCAACTGCGCCATGGGAACGAATAAGAGCAGGTGCTCCGATCTTCAGATGGAGTTCCTGCTCTTATATAGGCAAACCGGGTTATTAACGAACCACGCTGACATCTGTCCCTTTCCGGTACTCAGTTATGCTCTTTCCGGTCCATACCGTAAAAGCCCGAAGGAATGAATTCAGCCCGGTATATCCCAGGAGATACGCCATCGGTCAATTTATCAGCTGCTGTCAAATTCAATCGTATCGCGTGACATGATCTTTAATCATGACACCCGTGACCGCAGGTTCCCGCCTCGTGTGCACAACCGCCTTCGTGATGCTCTCCATGATGATCGCAGCGAATGTCTTCCTGATATTGCAGTTTACCGGCAATAAAGTCGGCAACTGCCTGATCCGCACTTCCGGCGCAGCCGCCATAGAATCTGATTCCAGCCTCTGACAGTGCCATCTGCGCACCGCCGCCAATGCCGCCGCAGATCAGAACATCCGCATGTAGTCCGTTTAATACGCCAGCTAATGCTCCATGTCCCTGACCGTTGGTACTGACTACCTCAGAAGACGTGACCGCATGATTCTCCACATCATATACCTTGAAATATTCCGTTCTTCCGAAATGCTGGAAAATCTCCCCTGTTTCGTTCTCATAAGTTACCGCAATCTTCATCTGTTCTGCCTCCATCTGCTTTGTCATTCCGCCAATCCTGGAAACCGATTCCATATCCCATCTGCAGCAGCCAAACTCTCTGTCATCGGAGTAATCCACATTCCCGCCCTCGATCCGGATCGTCCTGCCGTTAACGAGTGCATCGGCGATCTTGGTATGGGCACTCCGGATAATGTTCTGAGCTGTAGTTCTGGCCACATGCAGACGCTTAGCACATTCTGACTGGTCCAGACCTTCCTGATCCATCAGCCGAATGGCTTCCCATTCATCAAGAGTTACACTTACCGCTCCCTTCGCATGATCGGCGGTAAATGTTCGGCAGTCCGGTATTTGATAAATCGTCCTTTTTCTCTGGGGCCTTGGCATCTGTTTCTCCATTCTTGGCATATGCCATATATGAATTATAACAGATTGCTTAAAAAACACAAGCTCATCGAGGTTCCCTGGTCGGAACCGCGCAGGCTTTCCCTCCGGATGAAATCGGTATGGATAACTATGCGGAGTTTTTCTTTCTGTGCGGTGTCGCTTCAAAGAAAATCAGCAGCCTGTTCAAGATCCCGCCGATTTGTGCCATTATAGATTTACGGTAGTGGACATCTGTTCTCCCTTCTATGTTAGCGCCGTTTATTCTTGCTGATTTTAGCCTTACAGATTTTTATCATCCCGATCAAAGTCACATACTCTGGATGAGATTGACCTTTCCCGAGTGCACGGAATCGGGTGAAGAGGTAAATATATTATTGCTGTTTACATGGCATCTGTGATTGTAAGTTGTTCACTGCCCCAGAGCCCCGTAATGCTCAAAACAGCGTTCAATCCGCTCATGACGGGAGATGAATGATTTTTCCCTGGCGTTCAGGATGTGCCTTCTTCCCTGTTTGTTTCTTGTATCGACCGCTGCTGTTTTTCCCCATACACGCGACAGCCGTGCGGCGAGCGCTTCGGCGTCTTCCTTGTTTTTCCCCAGAATCGAGGGACATGCCAGACTTCTGTAGTAGGCGGGATGCCGCAGCCCTCTTCCCAGCATCAGGTAGCGGGGATTTCTCACGGGAGACATCATTTCCTGCAGCGCCGTGCAGAATACCGTCTGTTCCCTGCTGCTCGCGTGGTCGATGCAGTAAAGCGTCTTGATCAGGATGCCATCATCCCGTACCCCGTCGGTTTTCAGCTGGCATTCCTTTGCTACCATATTACGGTCTTTCAGTGCATCCAGCAGTGCCTCGGCACATTTCCCTGCGGCTCTCGAACCGGATGTTAGAACAGATATCCGGTTGATCGTCAGGATCATCCCGATCGATGCGATTAGCAGAAGGGCAAAATACAGGAGGATTTTGGGAATTTCGGTCTGCATGGACACATGAGAGGCAAAGATATCGTATATCTGTCTGAACGATTCGATCTCTATGATGCCAAGGACAAATGCTATCATGTAGTTTGTGACGCTGACCGGACGCACGCGCTCTGGCGGGACGGGAACCTCTTTGTACAGCCGTGCCTCCGGGTTCTCACAGTTTTTCCATAATTTCCTTGTTTTTTCCCGGGCTTGCGAGCGAGTCAGCATCTCCTTGCAAACTGCGCTACAAACCGGACGGTTTTGCGAAGCAAAACGGACGCGGAGCGGAGCGAGCGGACACATTAACCTTATGATCTA
>CADBOY010000023.1 GCA_902796405.1 uncultured Lachnospiraceae bacterium
CTGGAATTTTGTGGAATGATCATGTCAACAGTCGTTAGCACAAGAGAAGCGTCTATACGTAAGCGTGGAGATCCGAGGTGCGAGTCCTGGACGGCTGTGCAGCATAAAGACAAAGTACCCTGTGAACACCAATCTGTTTATCAGCGGGCACTTCGCTCATCTTGATCGGTCTCAAAATATGGTGTTCTTGAAGCAGCGTGCTAATGAAGCACCGACGGCCAATGAGCTATAGTATTTGTAGAACGAAATTGAAGGAATCGTTTTTTATGACAGCGGAATCGGGGGGGCGTATTCTGGAAAAGGCGAAAAAAATATTGGCCGGAAGCGTATACTGATCTTAATGGAGGATGCGTTTCATTGTTCTCAGTCAATCCTGTGCTGTCGCGCCCCGCATGAGGCGCGTAGATTGGAATCAATCAGCAGTAGATCATGTTAAGTTTCGCAGGATATGGTTCTGCTTCGCTGGAGGAGGAGAACGGAAAGAGAACAAAAGTGTGCTCAGACATTCGAGCAGCCCTGTGTTTCGTGCATAACTCACATAGAGAAACACATAGAGAAAAAGGAAGATTTGAATGCAGCTGACTGGTTTTTTTGACTGGCAGAGTGCGTTTAACCGGACCGTGCTGGAAAAAGGGCGGGATCTGTACGACGCCGGCAAAGCGAAAAAGCTGACCGTGGATGAAGAAGAAACGGCACTGACGTTCCGGGCGACAGTGAGAACGGAACGAAATTACAGGCCGGTGCTGCGAATCGATCAGTCGAAAGGAAAGATCGATCTGAGGTGCGACTGTGAGGAGGCGAAAACCCGGCGCTGCGTGCATATGGCTGCGCTTTTTTTATGGCCGAGGATTATGTCAGTCAGATCCCGGATCTGAACGAGCTTTTGGACAATGCAGCCGGCGCCGCGGAGATACAGGAAGAGAAGACGGCAGCCGATCCAATTGGGGAGGAACAAGGTATCCGGAAGGTGAAGAACGCTGATAACGGTACATTGCCCGAGGAGAAAAACGACAGCTCGCTCGATGTACTGAATGATTTGATCAAAAGCAGTCAGGCGGCTGAGGAGGAATCAAACAGCCGGTCGGATGCGGCTATGAATTCAAATGATGCATACCGCTATTTTCAGGCGGATTGCCTGGAAGCGGATGCGCATCTGTCAATGCAGCTCAGAAGGAAGGCTGAGCTGCTGATCCGGAGAGAGAAACTGGAAGGGATCAGTCTGAGCTTCGGCTACGAGGGGCCGGCAGACGGTCAAATGGTCGGAACCGGGGAGCTGACGGCCCGGGACGGAAGCTGGAAAGCGAAAGTCATATTTGACAGGAACCGGATTCTGGGCATGCGGTGCTCAAGCTGGAAGTGCGGGCATAGCTATGATCCGGGAGCCTTCCGCCACGGCGATGTCTGCGAGCACGAAGCAGCGGTTCTTCTGATGACGGTACAGGCACTTCGTGAGCATGCTTATGGAGATGAAACAGATCTCGCCGCAGCCCGGTTTCTTGATCAGAATATAGCAGGACCAGCCGGAGCTTTAGAGAATGCATCCGGCGAAGAAACGAGTATTCGGCAGACGATCCTTCCCCGTATAACCATTGAGGACAATTCGATGGAGCTCTCTTTCCGTTTCGGAGACTGTGGGAAGGCATCGCGATTCGATAAAGAACATACCAGGAATTTCTTCAGGAGATGAAGGAGGACGCGGTTCACCGGTTCGGGAAAAATTATGAGGCGAGACTCCGCGCGGATCAACTGGATGAAAACGGCCGCCTCTGGTACGATTTTATGAGGGATATGGTAGAGGCTGAGGAAATGCATGCCAGCCACTACCCGGACAGGAAGACACGGTTCGGCTCCTTCTATGATCCGTACAGACGAATGAATTTCACAGACAGCCTCCCGCTTTACGGATTCTGGCTGGACCGTTTTTATCGCAGCCTTGAAGAACATCACCTGACAATCGAGGCGATCGATTCATCGACGCACGAGGAGAAGCGGAGTATGCTTTTGTCCGCCTCCAGCTCTTATTTCCAGCCGGAGATTACAGTCAGTCCGCTGAAGGAAGGAAAGGAATTCGCCGGCGTGACGGTATCCGGTGATCTGCCGCACGCGATTATGGGTCAGGACAGCGCGTATTGCATTCGGGACGGTGTTATCTCCAGGATGAATCCGGAAAGCTTCCGGAGCCTGAGCCCGCTGATGCAGCGTTCGGAATCGGGCCATTTTGAAGCCCTGGTCGGACGTCTTCATCTGGCGGATTTTTATCACAAGGCGCTGCCGAATTTGAAAAAATCCATGACGGTCAGCGAGATGCGGAAGGAGGAGATTCTGCCCTATCTGCCTCCGGAGTCCCAGATTGTATTTTATCTTGACATTGTATATGGCGTGCCGGTTGCGCGGGTTACGGCGGGGTATGGAAGCCGGACAGAGGATGTGGCGGATCCGCTGCAGGAGAGAATGCCAGAGCCTTATCGTGATCAGGAGAAGGAGCGTCTTGCGCTGAACATGGTGATGCGCTATCTTCCGAAATATGATACGGCACAGAATTTATTTTTCGGCCCAGACGAGGATGACCTTTACCGTCTTCTCAGCAGCGGCGTGGATGCGCTGCTCACGGTCGGTGAAGTCCGGAGCACCGAACGGTTCAAACGGCTTGGATTCAGGCGACATATGCAGATGAACATAGGCGTGTCTCTTGAGAACAATCTGCTCGATCTGAATGTATCGAGTCCGGATATCTCGGAACAGGAGCTGCTCGAACTGCTGCTGACGTATCAGCTGAAGAAAAAGAAATATTACCGGCTGAAAAGCGGTTCGTTCATTTCCCTCGAGGAAGACCCGGAGAACACGGTGACGCGTCTTGCGGAGATGATGGACGCGCTTCAGCTTACGCCGCGTGAATTTGTCCAAGGGTATATGAACCTTCCGGCTTACCGTGCCCTGTACATTGACCGGATGATGGA
>CADBOY010000024.1 GCA_902796405.1 uncultured Lachnospiraceae bacterium
AAAGAAGCTGTTCGGCGCGGAATTCGCAAACGTCCAGCCTCATTCCGGAGCGCAGGCGAACCTTGCGGTTTACACCGCTCTGCTGAAGCCGGGAGACACCGTGATGGGAATGAATCTTGCCGAAGGCGGCCATCTGACGCACGGCGCACCCGTCAATCTCAGCGGCCAGCTGTATCACTTCGTGCCCTATGGCATCACAGCAGATGGACTCCTTGACTATGACGCTCTCGAGGAGAAGGCGAAGGAATGCCATCCGAAGCTGATCGTCGCCGGCGCTTCTGCCTATCCCCGTGTAATTGATTTTAAGCGGATCAGTGAGATCAGCAAGGAAGTCGGCGCTCTCCTGATGGTGGATATGGCGCACATTGCCGGTCTTGTCGCAGGAGGCGTGCATCCCTCGCCGGTTCCTTATGCCGATGTGGTGACAACGACAACGCACAAGACCCTGCGCGGACCGCGCGGCGGCCTGATCCTGGCGAAGAAGGAATACGGCAAGGCCATCAACAAGGCAGTATTCCCCGGCATGCAGGGCGGCCCTCTGGAGCATGTGATCGCCGGTAAGGCGGTCTGCCTGGGAGAGGCACTGAAGCCGGAGTTCCGTCAGTATGCGGAGCAGATTGTCCGCAATGCCAGAGCGCTGGCCGAGAGTCTGATGGCGCAGGGCATCGACCTGGTATCCGGCGGTACGGATAATCACCTGATGCTCGTGGATCTGCGCAATCTCGGCATCACAGGCCGCGACCTGGAGACCCGTCTGGATTCCGTTCACATTACTGTGAATAAAAACGCGGTTCCGAATGATCCGCAGAAGCCTCTGGTTACCAGCGGTGTCCGCATCGGAACGGCAGCCGTTACGACGCGCGGCATGAAGGAAGAGGATATGGCCGTGATCGCCGGGCTCATCGCGAAGACGGCGAAGGATTATGAGAATACGCAGGACGAGGTGAAGAGCGGCGTTGCCGAGCTCTGCCGGAAATATCCGCTCTACTGATTCGGCTTATGCCGCGGATTTGATGACGATGCGGATATCCATATATTCGGCACGGCATCCGCGCCAGCATCCATTCTGTCCAACAGACATACCATACCGCAGCCCGGAGGAGAATCTGTCCGCCGGGCTGCTTTGTTTTTCCTGCATTATGTGCGGCGAGGTGAGACGCAGGTGGGGCTATTGCCGCGTGCAGCGGGAAAAATTGACCTCAGAGTGGTATTCAACCGCTGGGAAATGCGATACAATGAAATGACAGTATGAATTCACCCGGTCTGATGCACGGGCAGGGAGAGCCCCGGTGCGTCATGGTGAGGTTGCTGTCGGGAAAGTGACCTGCCGAATGGGGCAGGGGAAGCTCAGAGATATTTTGTCCAGGGGGAAATGATGAACATGTGGCATCAGAGAGCGGCGGCCGGACTGGCACTGCTTCTTGCGCTGACGATGACCGCCTGCGGCAGTTCGCCGAAAGATCAGGCAGCAGAAAGTTCCACGGAGGCTGCTGTGGAGACAACAACAGAAGAGGAGACGGCGGACCCCTCTCTGAAGGGACTTGCGAGAAAGGGAACCGGTTCGGCGCAGGCCAGCGGTTCCGCCGCGGAGAGCGCTGCAGAGAGCACCGCGGCAGAAAGCACCGCAGAGAGCACAGCGGCATTGACGGGCAGCGGCGCGGAGACTGCTGCGGTTTCTGCCGCAGACTGGCAGCCTTCCCATAAGGCTTCGGAATTCAAGCCAGAGAAATCCGCGATCACCATGCGCCTTGCCCTTGCTGATGAGGCGGACAGTGTGACGGGCAGAACCTGTCAGAAATTCGCGGATCTTCTCAGTGATTACTCTGGAGGTACCATTAGCGCGGAGCTCTATCCGGGCGGGGAGCTGTTCAGCCGGACGGAGATCGGTATGGCTGTTTCCGGCGGATATGTGCAGGCAGCCGCCGGAACTCCGGGGATTGCCATGTCGAAGACACTCGCCATCTTTGAGATGGCGAATGTCTTCTCATCCATGGACTACGCTCACAGCGTATGCGACAAGACCAGTGATTTCCGGGCGCTGATCAGCGGCATCATGGAGAGCAGCGGCGTGCACATGCTCGGACTGGAGCCCAGGGAATACGAGGTTGTCTCGTCCAGCCGGGCCGTGCGTTCTGCCGGGGAGATTACGGGACTGCATCTGGCACTGACTAATCCGGATATCGCGAAAACCTACTGGACGCAGTGGGGAGCGGATGTGACAGAGTCCACGGTGGATGATCTGTATTACAATATGCAGAGCGGAAAGACGGAAGCGCAGGTCAGCACGGTTTCTGGTATCTTCGAACGTGGCGTGGAGCCGATGCAGCAGTATGTGATCAATACACACTCGCATTTGCTGTTTACGGCACTGATGATGAATGGTGATTATTACGCGTCGCTGTCGGATAACGCGCGCGCGATTATTGACGCGGCGGCGGAAGACGCGATGTCCTATTCCTATGCGGATGCACTGGGAACCATCGCGGTGGATCAGAAGCGGGTGGAAGATGCCGGCATGGAGTATATCGACTTCACTGTCGATGACATCCGGGCGCTGCGCGGCAGTGCGTCGGAAGCGGATAGCGAGGTTCAGGATATACTGGGGGAGAATACCTACGGGCGTCTGATGGCTGCTCTGGGATATTGATCGGGATCAGACAGAACACACGCGAACCAGGCCGGCGTCAGAATGCCGGCTTGTCTTCGTATTACCCTGAAACGTGAGCCTGCTTACCGGGAATATGGGAAAAGGTCATGCCCTTCAGGGAGGCAGACAGTCAGGGAAAGGGGACGGCAATCATACATGCTGAAGAAGATGGAGATCCGGGCCAACGCGAACGCGGCCAGCTATCAGCGAGGGCGTGACTACTATGAGTCTGGCTGCGTGCATCAGCTCAGCGTGAACTGGGGCGTTCAGGGCGACCGTCCGAATGTGGTGTCCGCTGTAGTGAAGGGAAGCCGCGGGAAGCAGTATGCCACCAGACTGGTCATCGGACCGGAGGAGACGATTGACGAATATGAGTGCAGCTGCCCGGCCGCACAGAGCTATTACGGCATGTGCAAACACTGCGTGGCGGTGGCACTCGCCTACCAGGAGGAAGAACGCAGGCGGCTTGGAACATCAGGTTTTGTCGGGAGAGGGATGCTTCGTGACTCCGACCGCCGGATGCAGGATGTGCTGGCCCGCTACCGGGAGGAAAACCGGTGGACGGCAGAAACATCGGCGGAACCGGTGGAACTGGATTTTCTCTTCTTCCGCGCCTGGGGCCATGAGATGCTTCTCGAATGCCGGATCGGATGCGGTTATAAATATGTCGTGAAGAACCTGGCCAAACTCGTCTGCGATATAGAAGATCACAAGGAAGTGCGGTACGGGGCGCGGCTCTCCTTTGTCCATGATATATCCGCCTTCGCGCCCGGGTCTCAGGTGAGATGCCAGCTTCTCCGGGAGATTGTGCCTCTTCTCATCCCCGGCTGCCGGGAGGCGGCGGAGAGAACCGGGGATCAGTACCGCTCTCTGCTGATTCCAGAAACCTTCATGGACCGGTTCCTGGATCTTTACCTCGGCGGGACGATCCACATTCAGGAGACGGACTATCCGGTCGTGGACGCGGATCCGGCCATCCATCTCCGGATCCGGTCCGACCGCGGAGGGCTGACCGTCGAGGGAGGGAGATATCAGGTTTACCGCGGGAGCCACCGCGCCTATATCTTCACGGAAGAGACCGGGTTCTGGCGCTGCAGCTCAGCCTTTGAGAAGAATATGCTGCCGCTCCTGTCTTCCCTTCAGATGGGGAGGATGTTCCTGTCCCGCAAGGACTATGAGGGATTCTGCGCTTATGTCCTTCCTTCCATCGAACCGTTCTGCGAGATTGACAGCGGAGATATTGATCTGGATTCGTTTACTCCGCCCGAGCCGGAATTCGCGGTGTATTTTGCCATGCCATCCGGAAATGTCATCGAAGCGGCGGCCTGCGTGAATTATGATGACCGCCGCTATGACCTGCTCCAGGGAGAAGAGGCTCGCCGGAACGACAGTGCGTGGCACGACTTTGGCAAGGAAAAGGAACTTGCCGGGATGATTCGGCGGTATTTCCCGCATTCCAGCATCCCTTCAGAGAGCGAGGATGGGGTTCCCACAGAAAGGACCGCGTCCCGGTCTGCGGCAGGTCCCGCCGGAAAACGCCGCCGGGGGCGCCCGAGGAAGAGACCGGAGCTGATTGATGGTATACCGGTGCGCAATCTGGATGATGATGACGGATCAACCCGTATGCCTCGAAGGAGCAGGGCAGGGCTTGATGAGTATGGCCTTCCGGTGCGGGATCTGGATGAAGATCTCATGGATGAAGGAATCCGGAAGCCGTCTGTCACGGATGAGTCGGCTGGCCGCGGCAGTGCTCTCGCCGGCCGGGGCGGCACAGGTGCGGAGGGCGTTCTCACCGGCCGGGGCGGCACAAGTGCGGAGGGCACTTCGGCGGAGCAGCTGCCTGCTCCGTCAGGAGAGGCTGCCCCGGAAGGAGCTGTCCGGGGTCTGCTCCGGCATTACCGCGGCGCGGAAGACGGTGAGGGTGAGGTAACAGACACAGACGATGAAGCCGAGGAAGAGACCGGCGTGATGATGCCATCGGATCTTACCGGATGGTACGCTGCTGGGGAGGACGAGATCTACCGGCTGCTCGATACCGGTCTCGCTGAGATCGGTCAGTGCGCCTCTCTTTTTGTCGACGATTCCATCCGGCGCCTTCGCATCCGGCATGCACCGAAGGTGGCGCTGGGGGTCAGCATCCGCTCCGGTCTTCTGGACTTTGATGTGTCCATCGGAGAGATGGATGGCGATGAGATCGCCGGGATCTTAGATGCTTACCGCATCCGGAAGAAATACTACCGCATGAAAAACGGGGATTTCCTGCCGGTAGAGGCGGAGAGCAGCATTGGCACGGTGGCTGAGCTGGCGGAAGGCATGATGATTCCGGACCGCGAGCTGGGAGATGGACATTTTGAGGCGCCGCTCTACCGGGTGATGTATGCGGAGAGCATTCTGCGCGGCGACAGACAGGCGCAGGTTCAGCGCGGAGAGGAGTATCGCCGGCTGATCCGCGGCATCCGCGATGCTTCGGAGGAGGAAGAAGAGATCCCGAAGGGACTTGCCGCCGAGCTGCGCCGGTATCAGAGAGAAGGATTCTCCTGGCTGTCCATGCTCTGCCGGTTCGGATTCGGCGGCATTCTGGCGGACGACATGGGCCTCGGCAAAACGCTGCAGATGATCGCCCTGCTGCTGTCGCGAGGAAAATCCTCGCTGATCGTCACGCCGGCTTCCCTGATCTACAACTGGGAGAGTGAAGTGCATCGTTTTGCACCTGGACTCTCAGTGCAGATCATCGCGGGAACGGCCGATGAGAGAAAGCAGAAGATTCAGGAGAGCGGACAGATTCAGGTCAACATTACTTCCTATGATCTGCTCAAGCGCGATATTGAGCAGTACCAGGGGCGCCGCTATGACTGTCTGGCGATCGATGAGGCGCAGTACATCAAGAACGCAGGGACACAGGCCGCAAGGGCGGTCAAGATGGTGGATGCCGCGCACCGGTTCGCTCTGACGGGAACGCCGATCGAAAACCGGCTGAGTGATCTGTGGAGTATCTTCGATTATCTGATGCCCGGGTACTTCGGATCGTACCGGCAGTTCCGGACGGAGATCGAGGCACCAATTGTGCAGGATCAGGATGAGGCGGCGCAGGAGCGTCTGCAGAAGATGGCGGCTCCTTTCATTCTGAGGCGGCGCAAGGAGGACGTGCTGAAGGATCTCCCGGACAAACTGGAGGAGAATGTCTTTGTTCCGATGACCGAGCGCCAGAGTCAGGTGTACCGTGCGGAGGCAGCCCGGTTCCGCCAGATTCTCGCGAAGAAAAGTCGGGATGAAGTGGAACGCGGTCAGATCGAGATCCTGGCGATGCTCACAAAGCTGCGTCAGATTTGCTGTGCGCCGGAATTGTGCTTTGAGAATTATCACGGGGGGTCGGGAAAGGTCGATGCCTGCATGGATCTTCTGCAGAGTGCAGAGAGCGGAGGACACCGGGTGCTCGTCTTCTCCCAGTTTACCTCCCTGCTGGAGCTTCTCCAGGCAGAGTGGGCGAAGAAGTCTTCCGTGGGAAGCCTGTATCTGTCCGGCCGGGACAGCGCCAGAAAACGGCAGCAGATGGTGAAGCAGTTTCAGGAGGGAAATACCCCGGTATTCTTCATTTCTCTGAAGGCCGGAGGCACAGGGCTGAATCTCACCGCGGCGGATATTGTGATTCACTGCGATCCGTGGTGGAACGCGGCCGCGCAGAACCAGGCGACGGACCGCGCGCATCGCATCGGTCAGACGAGGACAGTCAATGTCATGAAGCTGGTCGCAAGGGGGACGATCGAAGAGAAGATTCTGTCTCTGCAGGAGAAAAAAGCCGCCCTTGCCGCTGCCGTGACGGAGAGCGAGGGCGTGCAGGATTATCGCCTGAACCGCGATGAACTGATGGAGCTGTTTGAAAGCTGAGAAGGGCAGCAAAAGCTACTGGAGCAGTTCCCAGAGCCGGGCCAGCGTCTGCGCTGGTACCTGTCCCGGGGCGGAGGCATTGCTTCCGGCCGCGAAAGTCAGATCGGAACCGAAGGAACCGCCGATGATGCGGGTGATCTTCCCGAGTTCTCCCATGGACATGGTGATCATCGGTCCTTCGATGTCTCCTGTGCGCGCGCGGTATGTCGCGCGCATCAGTGTCAGCACATCCTCGAAGCTCTGCGGCATTACAGCGCATTTGCAGATGTCGGCGCCCGCCTCCTGTTCTGCGGAGAGCACGCGGCGCAGTTCCTCCTCCGGAGGCGTATTCTCAAAATAATGGGAAGAGAGGATCAGCCTTGTCTTTGCCTCCCGGCAGATGTCCCGCACGGAGCAGATCTCATCGGCGGATCCGCCGCGAAGCTCGAAGTCTGCCATGGCGACAAGGCCGGTCCGGCAGCAGGCATGGATCGCCTCGATCCGTGTCGGTACCGGAATGAATTTTGCGCCGCCTTCTTTCTGCGCGCGGAGCGTGAACAGGATAGCCGCGCCCCCGGCTTCCGGTGCGATGGCCCGGAGCGTATCTGCGAGAGCGTCAGGCTGATCCGCTTGGTCATAAAAATCCGCCCGCCACTCGATGGCGTCCGGATGCAGTGCGGCCGCGGAGCGGATGTCGCGGCGCAGATCCGCCTGTGTGGTGGATGTTACAGGAATGCAGGTAAAGACCTGCGTTCCGCCCAGCCATTTCTCTCCGATTTTCAGAGGGCGTCTGCAGACGATTCGGTTCATGAGTATCTCCTTCCTCTGGAGGACGGTGTATTTCCGGCGGGGACTGCTTCGCGGCATGTCCTGGCAGAAACGATAGGCAGCGGTTATCGGGCGGAGTCTGCCGGGCCGCTGCCGGCCAGATCGGCGCGGTACATATGGATCTGGAATGGCACGGCGATGAGAAATGTCAGGAAATCAGCGCCTGGCTGAAGCATCTCCACGCCGGTCAGCCCGATGGCGCGCGGAAGAATCAGGGCGAGCGGCAGGAACATCACGCCCTGCCGGCAGCAGGCGAGGAAGGTCGCCGGCGCACGGAATCCGAGCACCTGATAGATCTGGTTGACATATGTTGAATAGGCCATCATCGGCATGACCGCGCAGGCAAAATACAGGGTGTGTACGCCGATGCGGATGACCTCGGGATCATTCCGGAACCAGGCGATCACCGGTGCCGCAAAGACCGCAAGCAGAACCGCTGCAATGATATTGACGACCGTGCCGACTGCTGTGGCGAAGGAGAATGCCTGCCTGACGCGGCGGTAGTTTCCGGCGCCGTAGTTGTAACCGGCGACCGGCTGAAAGCCATGGCCAATGCCAAGAATGATGTTGCGGACCAGAAGATAAATCTTGTTGGCGATCGTGATAGCGGCGACTGCGGCGTCTCCATATGGCGCAGCGGAGAGGTTCAGTATGGCGGAGGCGAGACTGGCCAGTCCCTGCCGGCAGAAGGTCGGAGCGCCGGTAGTGATGATCAGAAAATAGTCAGAGGCCTTCCGGCTCACAGAGCGGAAGCGAAGCTGCACGATGCTCTTCCCGCGCAGGAACATGCTGAGCAGAATCAGGAAGCTGACAACCTGACTGAGAATGGTCGCTATTGCGGCACCGGCAATGCCCAGGCGGAAGGTGAAGATGAAGAGGGGATCCAGGAAGATATTCAGGATTCCTCCGGTGCAAAGCCCCCACATGGCGAAGAAAGCTTCTCCTTCTGCGCGGAGAATGGCATTCAGCACAAAACAGGGGCAGAGGATCGGAGCACCGATCAGGATGACCCTGGCATAGGCCGCGGAATAAGGAAGAATCGTCTCTGTCGATCCCAGAATGCGCATGAGCGGGGACAGAAACAGAAGCCCGGCGATCATGATCGCGCAGCCGAGCGTGAAGGCGGCCGCAATGGCGGAAGAGGCGAACCGGTTGGCATCGCCGTATTTCTCCGCACCCAGCTGCCGGCTGATCAGACTGCCGGCGCCCATGCCGATCCCAAAGCCGAGAGACTGAATCAGGGACATCAGTGCGAAGACGACGCCGACCGCAGCAGAGGCACTGGTGCCGATCTGGGAGACGAAGTACGTATCTGCTGTGTTGTAGATTGTGGTGATGAGCTGGCTGGCGATCGCGGGAAGGGCCAGTGAGATGGTGAGGCGGGGAATCGGTGCCTCAGTCATTCTTCGATGCTGTTCTTCGGAATTGAATTTCATGGGAAGCCTCACAGACGGCAGGGGTGTATTCTGGATCCTGCGCCGCATTTGTCTCATCCGCATATTTCGAAACGAAATATTCTGCGCTGCACGCAGAGTGTGCATGGCCGTTTCCGAAATATGACAGATCCTATCAATATGACAGATCATATCATAGATCCGGTGGAATTTACATCGTTACATCCGGCCAGCAGTTTCGGATTGATGGTTATGTTAAATCTTTTTTGCATTTCTGGAAACCAGTTGATTTTGCCATGAAAGTCTTTTACACTTATTTACGTTAATTCATGAGAAAGGTGACAGAAAAATATGACAAAAGACGAATTCCTCGCCATGACGGAGAAAGGGCCGGTCTTTCTTGACGGCGCGCTCGGGACCAATATGTATCTCGCCGGCATGCCGCGCGGCGTCTGCACGGAGACCTGGATCATGGAACATCCGGAGCCCTTGCGCAAGCTGCAGCAGGCATACGCGGCAAGCGGATCCCAGATCATATATGCGCCGACATTCTCCGCCAACCGTGTTCTTCTGAAAAATTTCGGACTGGAAGACCGGATTGAGGAGATCAACCGGACCGGTGTCCGGATGACGAGGGAGAATCTCGCGGGAAGCCCTGTGCTGGTGGCGGGAGATCTCACGACGACAGGCCGCGCCCAGTCCACCGGCGGCGATCTGAGTTACGAGCAGCTGCTGGACGTCTATCGGGAGCAGGTTCAGATTCTGGTGGATGCCGGTGTGGATCTGATCGGGATTGAGACGATGATCAGTCTGGAGGAGACGACAGCGGCTCTTGACGCTGCTCTTCAGGCCTGTGACCTTCCGGTTTTCTGCACCATGACGGTCAGCGCCGACGGAAAAGCCATGTTCGATGGCAGCGCCGCAGAGGCTGTGGAGACACTCCAGAGCATGGGCGCTTCAGCGGTTGGCATCAACTGTTCGGCGGGACCGGACCAGCTGGAATCGGTGGTGCGGTCCATGAAGGCAGTGGCGGAAGTCCCCGTGATCGCCAAGCCGAATGCGGGAAATCCGGTCATTGATGACCGGGGAAACGCAGTCTACAGTATGTCGGCACAGGAGTTCGCCGATGCCATGGGGAAGCTGATGCAGGCAGGTGCCGGTGTGGTCGGCGGCTGCTGCGGAACGACGCCGGAGTACATCCGCGCGCTGAGAGAGAAGGCGGCGGTATGCTGAATACCATCATTCGGAATATGGGAATATCGCCGGAAGAGGACCAGGAGGCACTGCGTCAGGCAGGAGAGATTCTGCGAACGGGCGGTCTGGTCGCATTTCCGACGGAGACCGTGTATGGGCTTGGCGGCAATGCGCTGAATCCGGAGGCATCGAAGAAGATCTACGCGGCGAAGGGGCGCCCGTCGGATAATCCTCTGATTCTGCATATTGCTGCTCCCGAAGAGCTTCCGCCGCTGGTCCGGCGTATCCCGGATTATGCGGGAAAACTGATGGACGCGTTCTGGCCGGGGCCGATGACGCTGATCTTCGAGAAGAGCGATATTGTCCCGCGGGAGACTACCGGCGGCCTTGACACGGCGGCGATCCGGATGCCTTCGCATCCGGTTGCCAATGCGATGATCCGGGAGGCTGGTGTTCCGGTAGCGGCGCCGAGCGCCAATCTGTCCGGCCGGCCGAGTCCGACGACGGCACAGCACGTCCAGGAGGACCTGGATGGACGGATTGATATGATCCTTGACGGAGGAGCGGTCGATATCGGACTGGAATCCACCATTCTCGATGTGACCGGAGAAGTGCCGGTCATCCTGCGTCCGGGGTATATTTCCAGGGAAGATGTGGAGCGGCTGATCGGAGCCTGCGAGGTGGACCCCGCTGTCCTGAAAAAGCCGTCGAAGGATCTCCGGCCGAAGGCTCCGGGAATGAAATACCGGCATTACGCGCCGAAGGCGGATCTTACCATCGTGGAAGGAGATCCGGAGCGCGTCGTGGCGGTCATCCGCCAGCTGACGGAACAGTCTCTGGCTGCGGGAAAGAGGACCGGTATTCTCTGCGCCAGGGAGAGCGCACCGCAGTACAGCGGTTTTGCTGTGAAGGACATAGGAAGCCGCAGGAACAATGCAACCATTGCCCACAACCTCTACCGATGCCTCCGGGAGTTCGATGATGAGAACATGGAGGTCGTGTATTCTGAGTCCTTCCGGGAGGGAGAACTTGGCATGGCAATCATGAACCGCCTGACAAAGGCGGCGGGGTATCATATTCTGAAAGTGTGACCGAAGGAAGCGGCGCACATTCAGATTTGAGGTACAGATATGGCAGTAATCAACAGAATCGTGTTTGTCTGCATGGACAACACGTGCCGCAGCATCATGGCGGAGGCCGTGATGCGCAGTGTCTGCGGAGAAAGGAAACTCGAAATTGCTTCACGCGGTCTGGTTGTTCTGTTTCCGGAACCGCTCAATCCGAAGGCGGTGGCGGTGCTGAAGGGCAATCAGCTCACCCCCTCGAAGGACAAATCGGAGCCGCTGACGAAAGAGGACATCACGCCGGAGACCCTGATCCTCACCATGACGTCGAAGGAAACCGAGATGGTGAAGGAGCAGTTCCCGGAAGAAAAACTCGTAGTGACGCTTGGCGAATTTGCGGGAAAGCCGGGAGACGTCGTGGAACCGCACGGCGGGACGCTGGCAGAATACGGCAGATGCTATGAGTACATCGACCTGCTGGTGAAATTTGCCGCTGAGAGCCTGTTCCGGGCGGATGACGCGCGCCGGGCGGAGAGAGAAGAGTCACGCAGGCGAAGCGCCTCGCTGGCGGCAGAATCTGCCGCACCGGAAGAAGCGGCACAAAAGCCGGCTGCAGGAGAAGATGAGGCAGAACCCCATGCGGAGCCGGTGAAGAAATCAGACGATCCGGCATGACAGGAATGCGGAGCCGGCGGGAAACCGGACGATTCGGTATTGCCGGAGCTGATACGGCGGGAACAGGAGTGACAGACGGCAGCAACCGGCAGTTGCGCTGGATGCCGCCAGCGGAAAGGAAGAGGAAGATGAAAATTGGCATTGGCAGCGATCATGGCGGATATGCGCTGAAACAGGCAGTGATTGCTTATCTGGAAGAGAAGAAGATTCCCTACCATGACTATGGCTGCTATGATGAGAAATCCGTGGATTATCCGGAATACGGGAAGAAAGTCGCTCACGCCGTGAAGAATGGAGAATGCGATCAGGGTATTGTCATCTGCGGAACCGGCCTCGGGATCTCGATGGCGGCAAACAAGGTGAGAGGAATCCGCTGCGCGCTCTGTACGGACTGCTTCATGGCAGAGATGGCAAGAATGCATAACAATGCCAACATGCTTGCCCTTGGCGGCCGCGTGATCGGTCCGGGTCTGGCGGTGAAGATAGTGGATACCTTCCTTAATACAGAGGCATCAACCGAAGAGCGCCATGTCCGCCGCGTCTCGATGATTGAAGCCGAGGACGATGATCAGTAAAAAGCAGAGGGGATGCCGGGGCGGAAATTTGCTCCTCCCTGGCATCATGGTGACGACAGGATGCTGACGTGGCGACAGAGGAGGCAGAGATACGCAGAAGAAGAAAAAAAGATCACGCGGTATGAAAAAGATCGGAACGAGAATCCTGGTGCTGGCGGTTATCTTTGTCGCTGCAGTCGCGGGATTTATTTTTTACCGGAATTCTGAGAACAAGCCGGAGGAACCGGAGGTTACCTATGAGGATATTCAGGCGGCCTCGCTTCCAGTCGTGAGCGCGCAGGTCAGCGGGACGCAGATGAATGCCCTTCCTGCCTACACCTCTGAGGTCAGTCCTGCCCTGATGGAGGACAGCCTGATGCTGATCGGCGAGGACGGCACTCTGCCGATGACCGTCAGTCTCTGCGGCAATTCCCTGAAGTCTGTCTCCTGGGAAGTCCGCACGCGGGATAATGCCCGCTCTGTCGGGAAAGGCGACGTTGCATCGTGGGATGAGAATCATGACGCGGCGGCATTCACCCTCTCGCTCGCAGATACGGTGACCAATGCCTCACGGGAGTACCGGCTGATTCTGACACTGACCACAGGGAGCAGCCAGGAACTGCATTACTATACCCGGATCCGGCGTTCCGATAATATGCATGTCAGTGAGATGACAGCGTTCGTCCAGAAATTCCATGATACGGCCATCGGAACCACAAGTGACATGACTCTTTCGAATTATCTGGAATCCGATGACACGACAGACAATACGTCCCTGGCGGATGTTTCCATCCACTCCAGTCTGGCGCAGGTGACATATGGGGATCTGGCTCCGAAGCAGTCCGGCAATGTCTCCATGCACATTCTGGAGATGGATGCCTCCTTCGGCTCCTATCTGCTGGAGTACGAACTGCAGTCGACCGATGAGGACGGAATGGTCCGGACTTATCTGGCTGAGGAATATTTCAGCGTACAGTGGAGCTCAAGCCGGTTCTATCTGATGAATTATCACCGGACCATGTCCGAGCTTTTCCAGGCGGCGGATGTTGACGGGGAGAACGGAATGCTGGATCTCGGCATTCAGCAGGAGACCCCGCAGACCGTGAAGAACACTGCCGGCACGGTGCAGGCATTTACAGCAGGAGGCGAGCTCTGGAGCTGGCAGCCGGATTCGGGGAAGCTGGTCTGCATTTATTCCGGGCGCTCAGAGGAAAGTGAAGCGCCGGTGAGCTGGCGCTCCTATGGAATCCGGATTCTCCGAGCAGAGGATGACGGAGATATCTGTTTCCTCGTCTATGGTTATATGAACAGCGGGAAGCATGAAGGTCAGCTCGGTATATCCTGTCTGACCTATCAGGCGGAAACCGGCACACTGGCGGAAGGATTCTTCCTGCCGGGCAAGGAAACCTATGACACGCTGAAGGAAGGGGTGGAGACGCTCGCCTGCATGAGCAGCAGCGGCGTTGTCTATCTGATGTCCGGGGATACCGTCTACTCCATTGACTGGGACGGAAGTGATGTTGCTGTTCTGGCGGACCAGGTTTCCGCGCGGCATCTCGTCGTCAGCAGTGATCAGACGGCGGCGGCCTGGGAGGAAGACACCTCCGGAGAATCAGAGAGCGTGCAGATTCTCTACCTCGATACGGGAGAAAGTCAGATGGTCGGGGCGGAGAAGGATGATTTTATCGCGCCGGAGGGATTCATCGGCAGCGATTGTATTCTGGGCTATGGTCATAAA
>CADBOY010000025.1 GCA_902796405.1 uncultured Lachnospiraceae bacterium
CCACCTTTCGGTTCCAGTCCGGATTGGAGAAGGTGCTTTCCTGCACCATCAGATCATCCTTCCGATGTGCCTCATCGATGAACACAGCGCCTTCCGCTGGCTTTCCGGTGTCCATATCTCTCTGAAGGAGATCCACTCCCAGCTTCTGAAACGCCTTGATGAAGCAGAAGCTTTCCAGATAGGTAATCAGCGCAAACCCGCAGGCCAGCCACAGGAACAGCGCAACGTAGGCGTTATCCGGATTCAGGAAGAAACTGATATATACCGCTCCGCCTGAGATCGCGATGGTGAGCAGAGTCCACGGCAGCGCCGCAGCAGAGAGGAGCCAGCTGTTGCGGAGCGTCTGCCGGATGTTCAGCACAAACCTTGCCCGAATGGGGAAGAAATACTGAAAACCGAACAGAAACACCAGCAGCAGGACGAAAAACATCACCCGGTAAGAGGAACCGAGAGGTCCTGTCAGGCTCCAGACAATATAGTGATAGTAGTACAGGAAAGCCGCTATGCCGGCAACGATCAGCAACAACCCCGTGGAGGGTAGGAAATCGCTCCGAAATGTCCGGAGCAGAATCCGCATGGCGGAATTCCCGTGAATGTCATCGGTTGTATCTGCTGCCACCGCCTGCATCGCCGCGTGCAGCCCGGTCAGGGCCGCTCCCACCGTGATGATGCCGCAGCACAGGAGGCAGAACAGCAGGTTGCAGAGAACGATATCTGAGAATTTCCGAAGAATCGTCATCAGAGTACCGTCCGGATCAAATATACTTCTCATCTGCCCTCTCCCCGGCCAGAACGTATGGTGAGGCTTCGGATTCGTTCCGCCAGTTCCGGCGTGAACTCTCCCGGAAGCAATCTCCACTGCCAGTTGCTGCCGAAGGTAGATGGCTGATTCATGCGGGCTTCACGGCCAAGTCCGAGGTAATCCTGCATCGGGATCACGGCGATCCGCGCCGCACTGTTCATCACGCTCTCAATCATCGGCCAGTACAGCTGATCTGCCGGAAGATCCGAGTGAATATAAGCTCTCACCTTCTCGCGTTCGGCACCCGTGATCTCGTCAAACCACTCAGTCAGCGGTGCATTGTCGTGCGTACCGGTGTAGGCCGCGCAGTTTTCCGGATAGTTATCGGGAAGATAATCCTCCGCTGCACCGGTGTCTCTCGAGTCAAAGGCGAACTCAAAGACCTTGATTCCTCCGTATCCCGTATCCCGGACCAGCCTTCTGACGCTGTCCGTGACATAACCGAGATCCTCTGCGATAATCTCGCGCTTTCCCAGCGCTGCCGTGATTGCCTCAAACAGAGCAATTCCCGGTCCTTTTTCCCAGTGCCCTCCGGCCGCTGTCGCTGCACCGGCAGGGATGGAATAATACTCGTCAAATCCCCGGAAATGATCGATCCGGAGAATATCGCAGGTCCGGAAACAGTGGCGGATTCTCCGGATCCACCAGCTGTACCCTGTTTTTGCGTGATATTTCCAGTCATACAGCGGATTTCCCCAGAGCTGCCCGTCTTTCGCGAAGGCGTCGGGAGGGCATCCGGAGATGGAAACCGGCCGATGAGCTTCATCCAGCTGAAACAGCTCCGGCTGAGACCAGGCGTCCGCACTGTCCGCAGACACATAGATCGGAATGTCTCCGATGATCCGGATTCCGCGGCTGTGCGCGTAGTCCATTACCTTCTGAAAATGATGAAAGAACAGGTACTGGACATATTCCTGAAACCGGATATCATCCGCGCAGCTCTCTTCCGCCTGCCGAATTGCTTCAGGCTGACGAAGAGCCAGCTCCGGCTCCCACTGCGTCCACGATGCTCCGCTGTGTGCGTCCTTCAGCGCCATAAAGAGCGCATAGGTCGGCAGCCAGTCTTCATTCTCGCGGACAAACGCATCCACTTCCGCCTCCCCTCTGCCGCAGCGCTCATAGGCCTTGCGCAGAAGAGACATCCGTCCCCGGTAGAGCGCTCCGTAGTCCACATATCCGGGATTCTCTCCGAATCCAGCGCTTTTGCACTCTTCCTCTGTCAGAAGATTCTCCTGGATCAGAGCTTCCAGACTGATGTAATACGGATTCCCAGCAAATGTGGAGAACGCCTGGTACGGAGAGTCTCCGTATCCGGTCGGGCCGATCGGAAGGATCTGCCACAGACTCTGTCCGGCTTTCGCCATCTGATCTATCCATTCATATGCTGCACTGTCCAGGCTTCCGATTCCCCAGCGGGATGGAAGGGAACTGACAGACAGCAGGATTCCGGCTTCCCGCAAATTATACGCTCCTTGAATTACTTGACTGCGCCTTCGACCATACCTTCCATGATCTGCCTCTGTGCGAACAGGAACAGAATGATCATCGGCAGGATGGCAAGAAGCGCTGCCGTAAGGATCAGATCCCACTGCTTGACGTACGATCCGACGAATGCCTGCACCGCTACCGGAAGGGTCTTGACCGGTCCGTTCTGTCCCAGCATCAGAGAAGGAAGCAGGTAGTCATTCCAGATCCACATGCCGTTCAGGATGGTGACTGTCGTAAGTACCGGCTTCAGGAGCGGGAAGACGATGCGGAAGAAGGTTCCCTCCGGTGAGCAGCCGTCGATTGCCGCGGCCTCTTCCAGCTCGTACGGAACGCCCTTGATGAAACCAGTGAGAATGAATACGGTCATCGCGCCGCCGAATCCCAGGTAGGAGAATACGATACCGGGAACGGACTGCAGCATCTTGATGCCGATAAAGTTTCCGAAGTCACGGAACGTGGAGATCAGTGCCAGCATGACAACCTGGAAAGGAATGATCATCGAGGCGATGAACGTCATGTAGATGGCCGTCGACCACTTCGTCTTATTCCGGCAGATTACCCACGCCGCCATAGCGCCGAACAGGTCCAGAAGGATCAGCGACACGATGGTGACAGTCGCGGAGGTTCCGAACGCGCTCCAGAAGTTGAAGCTCGGATTCGTAACGACATTATGCAGGTTGGTTCCCATCTGCGCGAAGCTCGCGCCGGCGAAGGATACCGGATCCGCCACGATGCCGTTGGCGTTCTTGGCGGAGTTGATTACCACAAGAATGAACGGGAACAAAG
>CADBOY010000026.1 GCA_902796405.1 uncultured Lachnospiraceae bacterium
AGAAGCCGGAGCTGGCTAAGCTGGCGAATCTTACGCCGGGGGATACGATCTTCTTCATCGCGGACCGTGAGCCGGCCGCTAACCGTTTCGCATCGGAGATCCGGAATGAGCTCGGTAACCGGCTGGGCCTGACGGAAAAGAACGCCTACCGCTTCTGCTTCGTCAGTGATTTCCCCATGTATGAGTATGACAGTCAGCTGAAGCAGTATGTCTTCACGCACAATCCGTTCTCGATGCCACAGGGCGGACTGGAAGCGCTGGAGACGAAGGATCCGGCGGACATTCTGGCCTACCAGTATGATATCGTCTGCAACGGCGTTGAGCTCTCTTCCGGAGCAGTCCGCAATCACAGACCGGATATCATGGTGAAGGCATTTGAGATCGCGGGATACTCCGAGAAGGACCTGGAGGAGAAGTTCTCCGCTCTGTATGAGGCATTCCACTATGGTGCTCCGCCTCATGCCGGAATGGCACCGGGGGTTGACCGGATGATCATGCTGCTGAGAAATGAGGAGAATATCCGGGAGGTCATTGCTTTCCCGATGAACGGCAATGGCGAGGATCTGATGTGCGGAGCGCCGAATGAGGTCACCGAGCAGCAGCTTCGCGAGGTGCACATCAAAGTAAGGCAGTAAGCCGCTCTGTGAAGTGCACTTCAAGTAGGGACAGTAGACAGCTGCTCTGTGGAGTTTACATCAAGATAAGATAGTAAGAAGGCCGGTCGGGGCCGGCAGGAGGAATCGGATGCCGGGATATGTACTTCATCTGGCGGAGGCGGAGATCATCATGAACGTCCTCGCGCAGCATCGTGCTGATATGGAGGATCTTGCGCCGGACGGCAGAAACCGCTTCCGCCTGGGGGCACTGCTCCCGGACGTCCTCCGCGGCAGCGCCAAGGAACGGACGCATTTCTGGAATCCAGCGGACAAACCGCTCCTGGCTAAGGCGCCGGATCTGTCCCGCTTTCTCACTCGGTACGGTACATTCATGAATACGCCGGAGATGCTCGGGTACTATGTGCATCTGCACCTGGACGCCAGGTATGTGCATGAGTTCTGGCCGCGGACCTTTCAGCTTACAGATGACGAGGGACGCCCCTGCACTCGTATGGATGAGGTTACGCAGATTCATCTGCTGCACCGGAGCCGGGCCAGCGTCCCTGCTTCGGCATTCTTCTCCTCGGCGTGGTATTACGGGGATTATTCCCGCCTGAATGCGTACCTTCTGGACCGCTATCACGTGACGATTCCGGTCTATCGTGATCTGACGGGATTTCCGGTAGAAGAAGCGGATCCCAGCCTGCTGCGCACCGTCCTGTCTGAGATTGCTGAGCTCTGCCGGACTTGCCGGCCTGGGGAAGAGAAGAATCTGCGGGTGTTTACGATAGATGGCCTGGAGGAATTCCTGAGCGAAACGGCGCAGGAGGCAGCTCGTGAGCTGCTGCCGGTTCTGCAGACTGCAAATCACGACGCTGCGAAGTAATCTGCAGCCACCAGCAGACATGAACTGACGCAGTGAATTAACAAAGCCGTTCCCAGAGCCGACAGGCCCGGTACAGTTGCAGATATGGGATCCGGACGGCAGAAATCTCCGGCATCAGAAGGCCCAGAAGACCGAATAAGGACATAACAGCAATGAAAACGGTAGATCTGCATACGCACACAAATTGTTCGGATGGTGAGCTCACTCCGGCGGAACTGATTCGCCTCGCCTGGCAGAGCGGTCTGTCTGCCGTGGCGGTGACGGATCATGACACCGTCGCCGGCATCGATGAGGCGGTCCATGAGGGGAATGAGCTTGGCATTGAGGTGGTCCCGGGAATGGAGCTGTCCTCCAGGCTGGAGGGGCATAATGTTCATCTGGTGTGCCTTTATCCGGATACGGAATCGCCGGTCTTACGCCGTATGCTGGCCAAATTCCGGAAGCGGCGGGAGCGGAGAAATGAGGAGATTCTGGGCCGTCTGGAGCACCTCGGACTTCCGGTTTCCCGCGCGGAACTTCAGAGCGGAAGAGGGGGCACGGTGACCAGAGCGAACATCGCCGCGGCCATGATGCGGCATGGTTACACCGGGAGCGTGAAAGAGGCATTCAGAAAATACCTGAACCCCGGTATGCCGGCCTATGTGCCCAAGCAGGATCCGGAGCCGGAAGAGGGAATCCGCGTCATGCATGAGGCGGGAGCGCTGGTATTCCTGGCGCATTACCATCAGATTGACCGGAAGGATCCGGCCAATGCGGTCCGGCTGGCGCGCAGGGTACTTGCGGCAGGAGCCGATGGCCTTGAGACCAGATACAGTGAGTTTGATGAGAAGATGCAGCAGGTGGCGGAGCAGATGGCGGAGGAATTCGGCTGCCTTCGCTCCGGAGGAAGCGATTTTCATGGAGCAGTCAAACCAGGGCTTCAGATCGGAACCGGCTACGGGAACCTTGCCGTTCCCTACGAATATCTGGAGAAGATCAAGGAAGCACACGCCAGCCGCAGATAACAGCAGGCGTGTGAGGCTCCTGGCGGCGCTGCCCATGTGAACCGGGGCACGCCGGCCCATACAGACGGGATCATTCGCAGAATGCATGTCACCGTCATGAGGTATTTGCACATGGTGCCGGCCCATACAGACGGCGGATTAGCAGACGGACTGTCATTGGCAGCCCGTCTGCTTGGTTATAGACACCAAACAGGAAGTATGCTAGAATGAAAAAGCCTGTGGGACCGACAGAAAATGAGGCCGGACAGGCAATGCAGAAAGCAGAATTTCAAGGTGTGAACGTGCTGGAAACGGCAGAAAAAAACAGCTCGGACAGCCGGGAGGAGCGTCAGATATGGCGAAGAAGAGGAGAGTGCTCCTGAAGCTCAGCGGCGAGGCACTTGCAGGCAGCAGGAAGACGGGATTTGACGAGGAAACCGTGCAGAAGGTGGCAGCGCAGGTGAAGAAATCCGCGGATCAGGGCGTGGAAATCGCGATAGTGATCGGCGGCGGAAATTTCTGGCGCGGGCGCAGCAGTACCGCAATCGAAAGAGTCAAGGCAGACCAGATCGGCATGCTGGCGACGGTGATGAACTGCATCTACGTCTCAGAGATTTTCCGCTCCAACGGTATGCAGACCGAGATCTTCACTCCGTTTCCGGTCGGCACGATGACGGTGCCGTTCTCCAAAGACGCGGCGGATGAAGCACTGTCTGCCGGGAAGGTAGTGTTCTTTGGCGGCGGAACGGGGCATCCGTTCTTCAGCACAGATACCGGCGTGGTTCTCCGCGCGGCCGAGATGGGGGCCGATGAGATTCTTCTCGCCAAAGCGGTGGACGGTATCTATGACAGTGACCCGAAGCTGAATCCCAATGCGAAGAAGTATGACACGATCACCATTGAAGAAGTGGTGGAGAAGAAGCTGGGCGTGATGGATCTTGCTGCATCCATCCTGTGCATGGAGAACCGGATTCCGATGACGGTGTTCGATCTGGGAGGAGAGAATAGCATCTCAGACGCCATGCTGGGATGTGTATCGGGGACAAAAGTCACGGTGTGAGCCGGAGGGATGACGTTCGGCATCAGAAAAGCATTAACCGCCATATTGGCCGGTGTTTCCATATGTGAGCCGGAAGGATGGAATCCGGCAGCAGACATCCGGCGGCGAAAACAAGAAGGAGGAAGGAAGCATGGATGAATCACTCAAGACGTATGAAGAGAAGATGAAGAAAACCCTGGCCAATCTGGACGAGGAACTCGCGACGATCCGTGCCGGCCGGGCAAATCCGCACGTGCTGGATAAGATCACCATCAGCTACTATGGTGCGGAGACGCCGATCGGACAGGTCGCCAACATCAGTGTACCGGAGGCGAGAATCCTTCAGATTCAGCCCTGGGACAAGACGCAGATCAAGGCAATCGAGAAGGCCATCAATACTTCCGAGCTGGGAATTCATCCGACCAATGACGGAAGCATCATCCGCCTTGTTTTCCCGGAACTGACCGAGGAGCGCCGCAAGGAGCTCTCGAAGGACGTCAAGAAGAAAGGCGAGGCCGCCAAGGTAGCGCTTCGCAACATCCGCCGCGACGCCAATGAGATGATCAAGAAGGGAGAAAAGGCCGGAGACTTCACGGAGGACGACGCGAAAACGGCCAATGAAGACATCCAGAAGATGATCGAGAAGTACCAGAAGAAGGCCGAGGAGAGAGTCGAGGCCAAATCGAAGGAGATCATGACGGTCTGATCCCATTTTCATGAACGCGCGGCCGCCCCTGGCAGGATTTCGGGAATGGCCGCTTACTCTTCAATAGTGGGCTTTTACATCGTACGTATGGCATTTGCAGGAGGAGGGCAGACAGCAGATCTGCCCTCCTCCGATGCCTAAGTATGCCAGAAGAGCTGCTGCGGCAGCTCTTCTGCACGTATCGGGAGGAATCATGGAAGAACAACGCCGGATGCCGCGGCACGTAGCGGTGATCCTCGATGGAAACGGCAGATGGGCGAAGGAGCACGGTGTCCCCCGGAAGATGGGACATAAGGCAGGGTGTGAAAATCTGGAGAGAATCGTAGAGGATGCCGCCCGGATCGGTCTCGAATACTTCACCGTCTACGGATTCTCCACAGAGAACTGGAAGCGGTCTGCGGATGAAGTGGGAGCGCTGATGACCCTGTTCCGCTATTATATCGAGCGGCTCAGAAAGATCGCCCTGGCAAACAACGTCCGCGTTCTCAGCATCGGAGACCGCATGAAATTCGCACCGGATCTGGTGGCAAGCCTGAACCGGATTGAGAAAGAGACGAAAGACTGCACCGGGATGACATTCATCATGGCGCTCAACTACGGAGCACGCGATGAGATCACGAGAGGGGTGCGGAAACTGGCAGAGGAAATAAAGGCGGGAGATCTTCAGCCGGAGGACATCGAGGAGAGCGACATTTCCTCCAGCCTGGATACAGCAGGAATACCGGATCCGGATCTGATGATCCGCACCAGCGGTGAGGAGAGAATCTCCAACTTCCTTCTCTGGCAGATTGCCTATTCTGAACTGTATTTTACCGATGTCTACTGGCCGGATTTCAATCTGGATGAGCTCCTGCGCGCCATCGATGAGTATGAGCGCAGAAACCGCCGTTTCGGAGGACGCTGACCGATGTTTTCTGTTCGTCTTAGAAGTGGAATTATCCTGATGGCAGTGGCCATTCTTCTGCTGACTCTCGGAGGGCCGGTGATGCTCATCGGCACGCTGCTGGTATCTCTGATCGGCATGTATGAGCTGTACCGGATTCCCGGTTTTCAGAAAAAAGCGCCCGCTGTGATCAGCTACATTGCCGCCTGCCTGTATTTCGCGCTCGTGTACGCAGGCCGGCACGAGATGCTGCTGATGTGCATTGTGCTGTATCTGATCGTGCTGCTGGCCTGCTATGTACTTACGTATCCAAGATACGACGCACCGGAGATCATGATGGCTTTCTTCGGCCTGTTCTACGTTGCAGTGATGATCTCTTACATGTACCGGATCCGCGTCATGGAGAACGGAGAATATCTGGTCTGGCTGGTGTTCATCAGTTCCTGGGGATGCGATACCTGCGCGTACTGCACGGGCATGCTGTTCGGAAAGCATAAGATGGCACCGGTTCTGTCTCCGAAGAAGTCCGTTGAGGGAGGAATCGGAGGAGTCGTCGGCGCCGGGCTGATCGGCCTCGTTTTTGCCGCGATATTCCGTCCGTACCTGACGATCTTTGAAAATCCGCTGCTGGCTCTGTTCATTATCGGCGCGGTAGGCGGCCTGATCTCCATGGTGGGAGACCTGGCGGCCTCTGCCATCAAGCGGTATTACGGCATTAAGGATTACGGAACACTGATTCCCGGCCACGGCGGAATCCTCGACCGGTTTGACAGTGTGATCATCACGGCACCGCTGGTTTACTATCTGATCCTTGCACTTCAGACGCTGCTTTCCTGACGATTTGCGATTAGTGCCATGGCGAAAGCCAGTGGAATGGGGACGATTATGAGAAATATATCTTTGCTTGGTTCAACGGGTTCGATCGGGACGCAGACACTGGATGTGGTGCGGGCCAATGATGATTTTAAGATATCTGCTCTGGCGGCGGGAAGCCGGGTGGATGCGATGGAAAAGCAGGTGAGAGAGTTCCGTCCCGGCATCGTATGCATGTATGATGAAGAGGCGGCCGATGACCTGAAAACCCGTATCGCTGATCTGCCGGTGAAAGTCGTCAGCGGAATGGAAGGGCTGATTGAGGCCGCGGAGTGGCCGGAGGCGGATCTCGTACTGACGGCAGTCGTCGGTATGGTGGGAATTCGTCCAACGATGGCCGCCATTCGCGCGGGGAAGGACATTGCCCTCGCCAACAAGGAGACGCTGGTGACCGCCGGACACCTGATTATTCCGCTCGCAAAACAGTGCGGCGTAAAGATCCTCCCGGTGGACAGTGAGCACAGTGCGATCTTTCAGTCTCTGCAGGGCAATGAGGGAAACCAGATTGAGAAGATTCTTCTGACGGCGTCCGGCGGTCCGTTCCGCGGGCGCCGGCGTGAAGAACTGGAGGACGTGACACCGGAGATGGCCCTGAAGCATCCCAACTGGTCCAT
>CADBOY010000027.1 GCA_902796405.1 uncultured Lachnospiraceae bacterium
GAAAAATAATAGAAACGGAATGCATTCTTTAATAGGCCGTCTGCTTTATCGCAGACGGAAGAGCGATTCTCTACAAATGGCACAATCAGAAATAAACTGCCGGAGCTGGAAGAACAGGATACTGTTCTGGCGATTCCGATTGGAGGTGAAGCGGATGACTTCGAATAAGCGGTATAAGCTGGATCAGGTCGGCTCAAGAGATCAGTAACAGTTTTATTATCTGAATAGGATTACCTCCAATGTAAAAGTAATGAATGAAAATAATGTAAAGGAATGAATTCTGAAACGTGAGCTTTGATTTGAAAGGAAGAAGGTATGATTACATCCTGTCAGGTGAATCATCTGGTGAACCCGGTCGGGTATCAGCTGGGAGAAAAGCCGGTATTTCACTGGTGTGTGACGGGTCTGCCCGGGACGTGTTTGAAAGATTCCCGCATCGTGGTGCGTCAGAACGGTGATGTGGTGGCGGATACCGGCTGGGGAAAGCTTGATGCGCTGGGAACGCCTCTGGCGATGTCTCTGCAACCGGGAACCCGGTACACCTGGGTAGTTCAGGTGAGAAGTGACACCGGCGCGGTTGAGACAAGCTCCGAGAACTTTTTTGAGACCGGAAAGATGGGTGAGTCGTGGGCCGGCCGGTGGATCGGCTGTGATGACACGCAGGAGCGGCTGCCGGTGTTCGGGAAGACATTTGCCATGGAAGGGAAACCGGTGCGCGCGAGGCTGTATGTCTGCGGGCTCGGGCTGTACGAGGCGTCGGTTAACGGGCAGCGTGTGGGGGACGAGTATCTGACGCCGTACTGCAATAATTATTCGGCGTGGGTTCAGTATCAGACGTTTGACGTGACGCAGCTGCTGAAGCAAGGAGAAAACCGGATCGATATAGAGCTGGGAAATGGCTGGTACAAGGGAAGGTTCGGTTTTTCCGGCAAACCGGGAGGGTACTATGGTGACTCCTGGAAGCTGATAGCCCAGCTGCAGGTGCAGATGACGGACGGAACCGGGAAGGTCATCGGGACGGATGCATCCTGGCAGGTGCGCCGCTCGCATCTGATATTTTCTAATATCTATGACGGTGAGCAGAGAGATGATACGCTTAAGGACCTGCCGGATGAGGCGGCGCGGTTTGTTCCGGCGCCGGAAGGAAAGCTTATGGAGCGGCTTTCCCTTCCGGTTACGGTGCGGGAGGAAATCAAGCCGGTGGCGCTGATTCACACGCCCGCCGGAGAACTTGTCCTTGACATGGGGCAGAATCTCGCCGGGATCTGGCGACTGCATGTGCACGGCCTTGCGCGGGGGGACCGCCTTCACCTGCAGGTGGGCGAAGTGCTGCAGGACGGCAATTTCTACCGCGGCAACCTGCGCAGCGCAAAAGCCGAGTACATTTACACGTCGGATGGGACGGAGCAGACGCTCGAGCCGAAATTCACATTTTACGGGTACCGGTACGTAAAGATCGATGGCATGCCGGATCTGCAGAAAGATGACTTTACAGCGCTGGCACTGACATCTGATATCAAAGAAACCATGACGCTTGAGACGGGAAACCGCAAGGTCAATCGGCTGATCGCCAACGCCGCCTGGAGCCGCCGGGATAACTTTATTGATGTGCCGACGGACTGCCCGCAGAGAGACGAGCGCATGGGCTGGACCGGCGACGCACAGGTCTTCTGTCCGACCGCTCTGTACTTAAGCGATGCCTGCGCCTTCTATGGCAAATATCTCTACGACATGAAGACAGAGCAGGATGCGCTGGGCGGCATGGTTCCGGTTGTGGTGCCGTCATTTGACGTCAAGGAACAGGCGGCCTGTGCATGGAGTGACGCGACATGTATCATACCGTGGCAGATGTATCAGTTCACGGGCGATGCGGCAATTCTGCGCAGCCACTTCCCGGCGATGAAAGCCTGGATAGCGTATGTCCGCAGACTTGAGGAAAATGATCATCAGTGGAGAAAGCAGTTCCACTACGCGGACTGGCTGGCGCTGGACGGAGACGGCGCGAAAGATGCCGTGCTCGGCGGTACAGACAGCGGCTATGTGGCGGAAGTATATTACCTGTACAGCACACGTATTGTGGCAGATGCAGCCCGCGTGACAGGCAGCCGCGGGGACGAAAAAACGTACCGGGCTCTGGCAGATGAGATCCTGCAGTACATCCGTCAGGAATTCTTTGAGCCGGACGGGCGCTGTCACATCGACACGCAGACCGGTTATCTGCTCGCACTGGAATTCGGACTTTCTGATGAAAAACAGATGGCAGAAGGTCTCGTCAGGAAACTCATGGAAAATGGCGGTAAACTTCAGACCGGTTTTGTCGGAACGCCGCTTCTCTGTGAACAGCTCAGCCGGATCGGGCGCAGTGACCTGGCATACAATCTGCTGCTGAACGAACAGTATCCGGGCTGGCTCTATGAGGTGAACCTGGGAGCCACGACGATCTGGGAACGGTGGAACTCGATGGAAAGTGACGGCAGCGTGTCCTCGACCGGAATGAACAGCTTCAACCATTATGCCTATGGTTCCATTGTACAGTGGATCGCGCAGCGCGCCGCCGGCCTGAGACAAAAGAACGGCAGCACGGGATTTCGCGAGGTGCTCTACGCTCCGGAACCAGACGCGCGGCTTGCACATGCGGCCATCCGCTATCAATCAGCATCCGGTCTCTGGGAGGCCCGCTGGGAAATCGTGGATGATCAGACGATGAAGATTTCACTTGAGGTGCCGTTTGGATGCAGAGCGTGGGTAAAGCTGCCATTTGCCACGGAGGACGTGTACAAACGGAAGGAAGCCCTGTTTGACGAGGTAGAGAACGGCTTCTGCGTCGCAAGAGCGGGGAAATATGAGGTGACGTACCACATTGATAAGGCAATAATCAGTTGATCTACGAGATTCACGGATAACTTTTTGAATTTTCGCCGGGAAGATCTGGGATGGACATTTAAAGGCTGTCCCGGATCTTTTTTTGACGACGCTTAATGGATACAATGGTACCGCGGCTGCTGTCCGCGAGTCAGTTCGGGTATTGACAGAAGCCTCAGGTCCGCCCATTTTTTCCGGTGAACTGAAGAATGATTTCCGCCAGTCTGTTGCTGTGAACCACGTAGCTTGTGTGGGTCGCGCGCTTAACGATGAGTTCACGCGCGCCCCTGATACAGGAGGCGATGTGGTCCGTTTCTTCTTTCCGGATCAGATCATGCTGGCCGGCTGTGATCAGCGTTCTCGCGGTAATTCTGCGCAGCTCCTCGTCTTTGATATCTGGTTCTTTTATCATCAGACGGAAGAGCGGACTCCGGGTGAGAAAGTAAATCACATGATTTACCATCCGGAACGGAAGAATCAGGCCGTCCGGTTTCGCATTTGCTCCGCAGGCGATCAAAGCCGAGATACGGTCCGTCTGCGACGCGGCGAGAAGACCGATGATTCCGCCGTCGGAGAAGCCGGTGAGCGTCACATGATGCAGATTGAGCCGGCGGATGAATTCGAGAATATCCGCGGCCATCACGCGGTAGTGAAGCTCCGCAAGACGCGTGCTTCTTCCGTGCCCCCGCGAGTCGATGAGATAACACGAAAAATGAGGTTCCAGAAGCTTTGTGCTGAAGATCCTGTGGTCCTCGCCGTTCCCATGGAGAAGAATCAGAGGATCACCGTGTCCCCGGACCTCATAGCGCAGCGTGATCCCGTTTACAGACAGCTCTATCAAGATTCAGGACCTTCTTTCTGATTCGTCATTTCTATGCGCTCTTCGGATCTGTCTTTCCGTTTCACCGCTTTCTTGCTTCTACGCTCTTCGACCTTCTCCTTGTGCTCTTCCGCGAGCATATCCGCAAATGCACGGACATAGTCAGAAAAGCCGGCGGAGTTCAGCACGGTGCACATGTCCTTGTCCATGAGAAGGGACATATGGCGGGGGCTGCAGGCGATATATACATTTTTCCACGTTGGATTGAACTTGTTCTTGGCCTCGTACAGAGACTTGAATCCATATATATAGTTCATGTTCTCGAAGACGTAGTGCTCTTCTTTTTCAAATGCGGCCGGATGGGGCTCGTCCTCTGTGTTGAAGAGCGGGGCAATACCGAAGCTTGCTTCCACCGCACCCTCTTTTTTCAACACAGCCATCTCGTCGTGGAACAGGAGTTCCATGACCCCGTGCGGGCAGCCTCCTCGCCGCTTTTATAAATTCCGAATCCGGCTTCGCGGTAGGCGGCGAGAAAGTCCTCCAGCGCAAACAGAAAAATAAGATGCCTGTGCGTGTTTTCTGCGTATTCCAGGATTTCGCTGATAAAGACCGGAAGGTTCTCCGGACGGCACACCGGGTCCCCGCAAACGACCATGGTGTGGCCGGATACGGCATAAGAGGCGACGCCCTCCACCTTTTTTGAGAAAAACCACTGCTTGTCGTCCTCGAGGGAGAGATAAGCGAGGGAGTTGAATGCGTATGTTCGAAGGAGCGACCGCACGCGGAGCCAGTCCGCTTCGCGGCTCCTCACGGGAGTTTCGTTTTCCGTATATATTGCTTCACTTGAAGTACTCATTGGCTCTGATCCCAATGCCTTTCCTGAACCGCTGCTAATTTTATGACTCAAACTTCCTGCTTTGGATGAGCTGCAAAAATGCCGATAAATAAGGCTTTTTCGGTCTTCGATTCATCCCCTTGATGTTAAAAAAGCACCAGTCCCCTGGTACAATTGGGGTAGCTCTCAAAAATCAATGTATAGAGAAAGGTACCAACCCTATGGTATCGCAAAACATCTCTCATGAAAACAGGAACTTCAGCATAGAAATCGCCTTTGGCAGAGCAATCCGAGAGCTGAAAATCAGCCAATTGCTGTGGGCTTCCAATATCACACAGGCCAGTGAGGCATCTGCCTATGATGTGTTCCAGTTCCTGCTATCCGCAATATGAACCGCACGGGGATATTCCGTACAATGGTTCGGGCCGTGTCGGCGCGCAGACTTTGGATGAGGCGAATTTCCAGCGCCATGCGGTGATGGCATTTGACATTCTGACAGATTTCATGATGGCTGATGAAGCGGCGTATATCCGTGACCGCATGCTGCTTCCTACGGCTGAATTTCTGATGGAGCATCGCGTGAAACAGGTTCACAATCACGAGGTTTTCACCAATTCGGCGATTGCCATGATCGGAATTTTATTCAATAAAAAGGATCTGATTGATGCCGCTTTGAATGACAAATATGGTATTCTGTATCTATTGGAGCATGGCTTTTGGAAAATGGATATCCAGGGATCTTGGCACAACCGGGTATGGCGCCAGCCTTCATTATGGTTACTATAAGAACACAGGCAGCCACAATACAGTAGTTCTTGGAGAGGAAAACCATGCACCGGTGAATGCCGTTCTCATAGATTTTCGCAAGGCAGAGGATGGCACTCTGTACGCAGTGGCTTCAGCCGACTGGAGAAAGCCGTATCAGTTTCCAGATAGTTTCATTATCCGTCAGTGGTAACCCGGTCGTTGAAAATGTTCAGTTTACGGTCACTACTTCGGGAATATCTGTAAAGATACAGGAAAAAGGTGGACAAATAAGGACAATCCGTTTTTAAAGCATTTGATGTTCACTTGGCTGATGTTCGAAAGGAGAGATATCATATGTTTCGTTATGACGTAAAGGCATGGCAGGACAAGATCAACCGGTGTATTGACCAGGGGCCGTACAACGACACCTGGGAGTCGCTTTCAAGGCACGAGACGCCGCGGTGGTTCCGGGATGCGAAGTTCGGGATTTTTATTCATTTCGGCTTGTTCTCCGTGCCGGCGTTCGGGAATGAGTGGTATTCCCGCAACATGTACCGGAAGGAAGCGCCGGAGTACGAGCATCACCGGAAATGTTACGGCCCGCAGGACACGCATGGGTACAAAAACTTCATCGGGGACTTTAAAGCAGAGAAATTTGACGCAGGCGAGTGGGTGAAGCTGTTCAAGGAGGCGGGCGC
>CADBOY010000028.1 GCA_902796405.1 uncultured Lachnospiraceae bacterium
ATATCATTTTCCTC
Source organism: uncultured Lachnospiraceae bacterium (assembly GCA_902796405.1). GTDB lineage: Bacteria > Bacillota > Clostridia > Lachnospirales > Lachnospiraceae > UBA3305. The sequence continues at coordinate 15 of CADBOY010000028.1, forward strand.
CTGCAGACCAACCGTCTGCTGCCTGCTCGCCATTCCGCTATAGCAAGCTCATAAAGTACGACACCTGCCGCATCTTTCGTTTCCGCCAGAACGCAGAGCGGAGCGAGGCTTCGAAGCGCAGCACCCTGCCACACTTCCTGTTTCGCTGCAACGATAAGCGAAGGCATAACCTGCCTGCTCCCGGTGCAGCACCCGTATGTTCGGGCACAAAAAAATTCGCCCCGAACGGTTTCGTTCAGGACGAACTCTCGATTAGTCCGCGGTACCACCTGATTTACCGGATTGTTCCGGTCACTCACCGGCCTTGACGTGCTGTCGTCAGCCTGCGCCGCTGTAACGCCCGGCCTGCGGATCCCCTACTGTCCTCATCGTGTACATTGGATTTCAGTTCACGGCTCTGGAGTGTTATTCGCGGAAGTCCTTACTGCAGGGTTCTCACTGTCTCCTGCTCACTATCAGAGGTTTCTTCCGTTACTTCTCTCCGTCTACGCTTTGTCTGGTATTATAATCCACACAATTTCAAGGTGTCAACCACTTTTCCCGCGCGAGATATTTCCAGCGCCGGTCCAGAGCACCGATCCGATTCTTCCAGCGCCGGTCCAGAGCACCGATCCCATTCTTCCTGCGAAGATCCAGAGTATCGATCCCATTCTTCCAGCAAACCTAAGACAATCCGCAGAGTGCCACATTCAATGCAAGGATTTTTCCGCGCTGGGTACACTGCCGTTCCGCCGCTTACCGGTTGGCCTTCTCAAAGCGGTCCATGAACTCAACCAGCTTCCGGACGCCCTCCTCCGGCATCGCGTTGTAGATGCTGGCGCGCACGCCGCCGACAGAGCGATGTCCCTTGAGGTTGATCATGCCCTCATCCGCCGCCTCTTTCACGAATTTCGCATCCATTTCCTTGCTGTCTGTCACAAAGGTGACATTCATCAGAGAGCGGGAATCCTTTTCCGCCGTCGGATGGAAGATACGGCTCTGATCCAGATAGTCATAGAGGAGCTTCGCCTTCGCCTCATTGCGGCGGTGCATCTCATCCAGACCACCCATGCGCTTCAGCCACTGGAACACCAGACCGCACATATAGATCGTGTAGCAGGGAGGAGTATTATACAGCGAATTCTTCTCTGCCGTAGTGTGATAATTCATGATCGTAGGGACCTTCGGATCCAGATCTTCCCGGATCAGGTCGCTTCGGATCGTGACAATCGCCAGGCCGGCCGGTCCAACATTTTTCTGCACGCCGCCCCACAGCACTCCGTACTTCCTGACGTCATGCTTCTCCGACATGAAGCAGGAAGACACATCGGCCACCAGCGGCTTTCCCTTGGTGTCCGGCAGGGTGTGATATTTCGTTCCATAGATTGTATTGTTCTCGCAGATATAAACGTAATCAGCATCGTCATCCACTGGAAGATCCGAGCAGTCCGGAATATAGGTGAAGTTGCGGTCTGCGCTGGATGCAATGATATTCACCTTTCCGTACTTTTCTGCTTCGGCCGCTGCCTTCTTCGACCAGTTTCCGGTCAGAATATAATCCGCGACATGGTTCTTCATCAGATTGAGCGGGACACAGGCAAATTGCTGCGTACCACCGCCCTGCATGAACAGGACGCGGTAATTGTCCGGAACATCCAGAAGGTCCCGGAAATCCTGCTCCGTCTGCTCGATGATGGCCTTGAACTCAGGCGAGCGATGGCTCATCTCCATGACGGACTCGCCAGTTCCATGATAATCCAGCATCTCCGATGCCGCCTGTTCCAGTACTTCCTGCGGCAGCATCGCAGGACCAGCAGAAAAATTAAATACTCTCATGTTGCCATATCCTTTCCATCCACCGGATACGCGAATCAGAAATCCGCGCGTCCCAATCCGGCGAACTTTTCCCGCGGGTCAGTCTCCTGCTGATTCGTTCAAAGGATCCGCGCGCCTGCCCCGGCGAACTGTTTTCCCCCCAGTATAATTACGCGTTAAAGCAATGTCAATTCCCAACTTCAAAGGGCGAAGATGACCCGGCTGTTCCGATCCATGGCAGTATTTTCTTACCGCGTGCTCTTTCCCACATACCCCTGACATATTTTCTTCCCGAAATCGTGTTTATCCCTTTCCAGCGGCAGAGTACTTTCATGACATTGCTCAGTTATATATGTAATTTCTATATTATATATAATATTGGTATTCTTTTTCGTTCAAATCGCGAGCCAGACGTAAAATCACGGTCATTTGCGTGCACGAGCACACTTATGACCGTGATAAATATCTGCCCTCGATATAAAAAGAACCGGGCATCCTGGCCGCAGCAGGCAGGCGGTGTCCTGATTTCCACCGCTCTTGCCTCCCGATGCCCGGTTCCCAGCTGCTCTTTTCCGTATGCTCTTTCCCGCTTCATCATCCGCCGCGACGGGGGCTCAGAACGCTGCGGCGATTCCTCCGCATCCCGCGTACACCGTGCCGACGTCCGCCGCATCAGAGACTCAGAACGCTGCGGCGATTTCTCCGCGTCCCGCGTACACCGTGCCGACGCCCGCCGCATCGGAGACTCAGAATGCTACGACGATTCCTCCGCGTCCCGCGTACACCGTGCCGACGCCCGCCGCATCACAGATATACACGCTGCGGAAAGGGGCCCGGCTGAGAAATTCTCTCTTCACCCGCTCCGCCCGTTCCGGGCATGCTACATGTGTGATTGCAAGGACTTTGTCCGAAGTATCTTCCCCGTCCTTCAGCGCTATGTCCGCCATCAGCCGGAGGGCACGCTCCATCCCCCGCGTCTGCCCCACTCGGGTAATCACGCCTTTCTCTCCGGCACAGACCGGCCGGATATTCAGCTTCGTCACAAGAAGCGCCGTCAGCCCCGTAAGCCTCCCGTTCTTCTTCAGCGTATCCATATCCTCCAGAACGAAGAACGTCTTCATCTTCTCGATGAAATGCTGCGTATCCTTCACGATCTCCTGAAAATCCAGACCTTTCTCCGCAAGCTCCTGGATGTGAAAGGCGATCAGTGATTCTCCGCAGCAGGCTGAATCGGAACTGAAAACCCAGATCTTTTTCTTCTCATCCGGATAATCC
>CADBOY010000029.1 GCA_902796405.1 uncultured Lachnospiraceae bacterium
AGTGACGACGGAGTCCACACAGTCTGCGGAGGAAAAGGCGAAGGAAGAATCCGAGCAGAAAGCCAAGGAGGAATCCGAGCAGAAGGCGAAGGAGGAATCCGAGCAGAAGGCCAGGGAGGAATCCGAGGAGAAGGCGAAGGAAGAATCCAGGAAGAAAGCGAAGGAAGAGTCCAAGAAGAAGGCCAAAGAGGAGTCCAAAAAGAAGGCGAAGGAAGAATCCAGGAAGAAGGCGAAGGAAGAATCCAAGAAGAAAGCCAAGGAGGAATCCAAGGAAAAGGAAGAGAAGAAGGATCTCAAGTCCATCGCCAGGAAGTATGTCGGAAGGGACATCCAGGATCTGATTTCAGAGATTGGAAAGCCGAAGTCGACCAGCGTCTCGGACAGCTGCGAGATCGAGGGCGGCGAAGAGAAGATCTATAAGTGGAGCGGTTTCAAGGTGTATACGCTCTGCAAGAAGAAGGGCGAGGCCCCTTATATCATTCAGAAAGTCAAGTGATGTGCACATTCTGCGCGCAGCAAAGCGGCCGGCAGGAAGCCGGCCGCTTTGCTGTATCTGGAGATGGGGGTTATCAGAGCCTGAGGCGCTTGATTGACGGAGTCCGCAGTGCCTGGTTGTCACAGCCTAAGGCGATGTTTTTCAGAGCCTGAATATAATATGACCCATGTCTGCCGGTGACTGCGGTACGGATTGACGCGTCATACAGCAATGATCTTTCGGTCGGTCAATCAGACGCCGTCTGGTCTTCGCCGGAATCATCGGAATCCTCCGGGGCGCTGGTCTCTTTTTTCTCTTTTGTCTCTTTTTTCGGGTCCTTCTGCTTTTCCGTTTCTGAAGCCGTTTCTTTTGTTTCCTCGGAGGCCTTCGTTTCATTGGCTTCTTTTTTGGTCTCCCCGGCATCTTTGGTTTCCGCCGCGGTTTCCTTCTTCGTCCCCTTATAGATGGTCCGGTGCGTCCCCGCGTAGGTATCGCTGTTGATGACTTTACTGCTCTGGAGCTCTCCGCCGACATAGACTTCCTTTGTCAGCGTTGAGACGACCTGCGGGTGCCGGGATCCCTCGGTGCGGGTCTCTCCCGCTGCCAGATCCGGATCTTCCTTGACTTCATCCTCCGGTGTGGTCTCCGAGATGGTGTCTGAGACGAATTTCACCTCCCGGTCTTCCGGCCGGGTCTCTTTTCCGTAGACCGAGAAGTACAGCGTGCTGCCGTCCGCGTCCGCCGCAATGTAGACCGGGTAATCCGTATTATTGGTGAATTTAAAATCCTTGTTGCCCTCGGCGATGGCCGCGTCGGAGGAATAAGGCACATAATGAACCACCATGGAATGCGGATGTCTCTCGTCGATCTGAAGCTCAGCCCGGATCACGGCGTTATAGAGTGTGGTGGAAACCTGGCAGACTCCTCCGCCATAGGAATCCTGAGATGTTCCGTCCACATACTGCGGCGCGAGCTCGTAGCCATTCTCCGCAGTGCGGCTGCCGATCGCCTCGCTCACAGAGAGCTGCTCACCTGGCGCGAGTATCGTCCCGTCAAGCCGCTTTGCCGCTACGGCAATGTTGGTTTTGCGGGCGGAGGAAGAGGAGCTGTAATCGGTGTGGAATGTGCCCAGCTGGTCCTGAATCTGGTCCAGATATGCCGAAGTGATCTCCGGCTTTGTGGTCTCTACGGAAGCCTCAACCGTAATGTCATCCGTCGGCCCCTGGTCCATGGCATCGCAGATGGACTGCACCGTAGCGCTGACATCGGTTTTCTGACCGTCAACGGAATCGGTGCGGATGAACTCGCCGTTCTCGCGGTCAATCATTGCGTTCACCGGATCGGTATCCCCGGAGGCAATCCTGGTCTTGACGAGCTTCTGTACGCGGAATTTCTTGTAGGATACGACAGGATCAATCCGGAAATTCTCATATTTCAGGTCCTGCTGTGCCTTGTAGCGGCTGATCAGACTGCCGCTTTCGCTGTTTGCTACGGCAAATTCCAGCGAGTCCTCATAATCCCAGGTATAGCCGAGTTTGGAGAAGCGGCAGGATATGGACTGATTGTTCCAGGTTACTGTGACGCGGGATTCTGCCGCCTGCTGATACAGTTTCTCAATCTCTGCTTTGGCTTTGTCCAGGGTGAGACCGCCCAGAGAAAGATCTTCGAAGTAGACCCCATCGGGAACGATGTCGCTTCCGCTCACGGATACCAGCTCTGTATCAGCGGAGGAAGGCGTCTCTGATGGGTCCGCGGCTGTCGCAGAGCCTGTCTGGGAGGCACCTGTTTCTTCTGCAGGGCCTGCCCCGGACGCCGTCGTATCTTCGGCAGAGTCTGTTCCGGAAACTGCCGTATCATCTGCGGAGTCCGAGGGAACGCGGCTCACCGTGGATTCCGGAGCGGTCAGACCGGAACCGGCGGTAACCGCGCTGACCGGCCGGGAAGAAAAGCAGGCAGAGGCAGCTATGGTGAGCAGCAGGCTGGTCCGGATGAGGGTATGCTTGTTCATGCAGGAAAATCCTTTCTGGTGGCAGCCGTACCATGGCCGCGCGGTGTAATAAGCTGAAGAGCTAAGAAAACGGCTATGAAGAGGCAGCCATGGTGCGGCTGCGCGGTGTAATCATGTCATGCACAGGTCCTTGCCCTATTCTGCGAGCACGGCCATGCGTCAACAGATCATGGACGCCGCGGGCGCTTAACAGAATAGTTACAATGATGTTAACAAGTATACCACAGCTTATGGGGGATGCAACGGCAAAAAACTCACGAAAACCGCGAAAAAACGTGATATTGGCGCGTAAAAATTATGTAACATCTTGACGAAAGAGCCGGATTGTAGTAGACTTGAGGAAAATTTGGTGGATCGGATTCAGATGCCGGTCGCATCGAAATTATGTCGGAAATATTGCGGAGGCGTTACGGAAAGAGCCTGGAGCGCCCGCGATTACCGTTCAGGGAGAAGATACATGAAAGTGCTTAACGTCAGAAAACTGGTTATGGCAGCTGCTGCCGCGGCGATTGCAGTCGGCGGCGCACAGACAGCCAGAGCAGCAGAACTTACGCTCGGCAGCAGCAGTGAGGACATTCTGAACGGCGGCATCATCGCCGTCAGTGATGGAACTCTCTATTACGCGAATACCGAAAAAAACAATTACCTCTACAAGGGGGATAAAGAGCTTTCCGCTGAAGCTGCTGAGAACATCAATGTCGTGGACGGCACCGTCTACTATACTTCCGGAAACCGCATCCGAACTGTCTCCGCCTCCGGCGGAGCCGCTCAGACCGAGGCGCAGGCCGTTTCGACGATCAAAGAGATGTATGTCGACAGCAGCCGGGATATCTACTACCTCGCAGGCGGGAGCATCTATGAGATTAAGGCCGGAACGGAGGAATCCAGGGCCGTTGATCTGGATGGAAGCATCAAGCACTTCATCCCCACGGCGGAAGGCATGATCGAGGCGAAGGGAACCACCCTGAACTGGACCATCTTTGCGGATGATACGCAGATCACTTCCGGCGTCAGCACATTCTATACTTATGAAGATTATCTGATCTTCAATCAGAAGAGCAACGACAAGCAGGTGAAGATCAGCGAACTGTTTGACGGCTTCACTTCATCTGATATCACGGATTATCATCTTGATAGTATTGCCCCGGATGGTGTGGGAAACGGCAGCCTGGATGCGGACGTGGACGCGATTGCAGCCAAAGTGGCAGACAATGCGGTCGTTGATGATGATTATGACCTGGCAGCGATGAACGCCGAGACCGGAGAGGTCAGCGCAAATCAGGGCGGTGCATCTTCAATTCTGAATACCTCCGCGGTCTCCGAAGGACAGCGAAACATCGTCCGCCGTGCCTATGCACAGCACAATGTGAGCTGGACGCCGAAGGCGAACATCACCGGCTGGAACAGGCAGTACACTTTTTACGCAGGAACAACCTACACCGGACTTCCCTATGGTCAGCCGATCAACAACGGAAGCTATCATGGCAGTTACGTACCGTGGAACACTTCTCTGAGCGGTTTCGTGAGTGCGGTGAATAATATCTCCAGTCTGATGTACACGAGCTACGCGAATTACAACAAGCGCGCTCCGTATTACTCCTGCGACTGCAGCTCTTTCGTATCCTGGTCGTGGGCTACAAAGAGCAGACAGAATACGGGAACCATCGCCAACTATTCGAACAAGGTGGCCACGCAGAGCATTTATGGGATGCAGATCGGCGATGCGCTCTGTAAGGCCGGATCGCATGTCGTCCTGGTGAGCGATATCGGACTTGCGAATGGACAGGTTGCCTATATCGACATCATCGAGCAGACGCCGCCGAGCACGAAGCTCACCCGCTATGGCACTGGCGGCAGCAAGACACTGGCGGATCTGGCGGCCAAGTATTTCAGCAGAGGTTATACGCTGTACCGCAGCAAGACCCGCGACTCGGTTTCTTACGATGAGGCAAACTCCAATGGAAGCGTCACGCCGACGGAAGTCAAGCCGACCGTCAGCATCACAAGCAGCACAGTCACGATTACGGCGGGCGGTTCCTCTTCTCTGAAGTATTCGATGAGCAATGCCGGAAGCAACAGCAAGAAGTGGACATCCAGCGACAGCAGTGTGGCGCAGGTGGACGACAGCGGAAAGATCACCGGAGTTGGTGCCGGTTCCGCCGTCATCACTCTGAGCTGCGGCTCCTCGACGGATTCGGTGACGGTTTATGTGAAACCGGCGACACCGGCTGTGACGTCCGTGACGGCCAGTGGCTCCCGTGCATTCACGGTTTCGTGGAATGCCGTTGCCGGCGCAGATGGCTACCGTCTCTTTGTCAAGACAGGAAGCTCCGGAAAGTGGAAATCCATCGCTTACACCGCATCGACAAGCTACACGGTAAGCGGACTTGTCGTTGGCACCTCTTACCGGTACACCGTTCGTGCCTACAAGGATGTGGCGGGAAAGCGCCTGTGGAGCGGCTACAATAAGACCGGCATGTCGGCAATGTGCCGTCTGGAAACCCCGGTGGTCACGTCGGTGCAGTCCTACAAGGCCAGCCGCCTGACCGTGAAGTGGAGAAGCGTAGCCGGAGCGAGAGGATATCTGGTGTACCGAAAGGTGAACGGCCGCTGGAAGAAGATCGCGACGGTCACAAAAACATATTATGTTGACAAGAACCTGAAGAACAACGCCAGATACATCTACGCTGTGCGTGCTTACGCCTATTCCGGCAGCCGCCGTATCCTGAGCGGATACATGAGAAATGTCAGCGGTTATTGCAGCCTTCAGGCACCGCAGCTCGCCTCGGCATCTTCCGCGAAGACCGGGACGGCGACGCTCAGCTGGAAGAAGGTCAGCCGTGCTGCAGGCTATGTGATCTACCGGAAAAACGGAAGCAGCTGGGTACGCTGCGGAACAACGACGAAAACAACGAAGACCATCAAGGGTCTGACTCCTGGAACAACGTGCGTCTTTACTGTGCGGGCCTTCTACCGGAAGGGATCTCAGATCCTTCAGGGAAGATATTCCGAGACAGGAATCACGGTTACCGTAAAGTAACTGCACAGGATTTGCGGGCTGCCGGATTCTGTGTTATATTATGCGGGTGAATGATCGAAGAATGCAGGGGGTGTCCGGTTCAGGGGAAAAACGTTTCGGAGGCAACTGCGGACTTCTCTTCAGGGCCGGTTGATCGCAAAGTTTGGAAGAGTTGGAGGAAATCCCGGCCAGGCTGACTGCCTGACCGGGATATTGTATGCTTATGCCGGGGAAAGAAAAGTACAAGCGCCTGTTCCGCTTCGGGATGTCACTTGCCGATGTCCTGATGCTGACCTTGATCTACGCATATTTCTGGTTCACTTACTACCATGAGCGCAATGTCATCGGAATCCTGTATTTCCGGTGGGGGCATTACGCGATTCTGACTCTGTATGCCATCCTTGTCGCGATGTTCGGGCGCGTCTATGGTGCGTTTAAGATTGGATATCTGCGCGTGCTGGACGTCATCTTCTCGCAGATCATCACGGTGCTCTTCGTCAACGCCGTCACCTATATTCAGCTGGCATTGATCGGCCGGTGGACGTTCGCCCGCCATCTCGGGCCGCTTCTGGTCATGACGATCATTGAGATGCTGGCAGTCAGTGCGTGGTCCATTCTGTCCCGCTGGCTGTACTCCAGGCTCTATCCGCCGCATGAAGTCCTTGTGGTCTATGGTGACCGAAGTCCGCGCAGCATCATCGCGAAGCTCTCCACGCGGCGCGACAAATATCTGGTGCGCGAGACAGCCTGCGTGGATGACGAGAGCTTTGATACCATCAAGGAAATGATTGACCGCTATGAATCGGTCGTGATCGGGGATATTCCGGCGCAGAAACGAAACGATCTTCTGAAGTACTGCTTTGAAAAAGATGTCCGCTGCTATTCTGTCCCGAAGATCTCGGATATCATGATGATGAGCTCCGAGACCATCAACCTGTTCGACACGGCACTTCAGCTGTTCCGCAATAAGGGACTCACGGCGGAGCAGCAGGGCGTGAAGCGGTTCTTTGATGTGCTGATCTCCCTGATGATGCTGGTGCTGTTCTCTCCCATCATGCTGGTGGTTGCCATCTGCATCAAAGCATATGATGGAGGGCCGGTTCTGTACCGGCAGGAACGCCTGACCTATCGCGGAAAGAAATTCATGATCTACAAGTTCCGCAGTATGCGAGTGGACTCGGAAGAGAAGGGTGCGCGGCTTGCCGCGCAGGGAGATTCCCGCATCACGCCGGTTGGCAGGGTGATCCGGAACCTTCATTTCGATGAACTGCCGCAGATTATCAATGTGCTGAAGGGGGATATGTCTCTTGTTGGCCCCAGACCGGAACGGCCGGAGATAGCCGCGCAGTACAAGGAGATTATTCCGGAGTTTGACTATCGGCTGAAGGTAAAGGCGGGCCTTACCGGTTATGCGCAGGTCTATGGCAAGTACAATACGACGCCGTATGACAAGCTGAAGCTGGATCTCTACTACATTGAAAACTACTCGATCTGGATGGATTTCAAACTGCTCCTGATGACATTCAAGATTCTGTTTCAGAAGGAGAATACGGAAGGCGTTGACCAGAATCAGCGAACGGCCGCTGAGCGAATGCCGGAGAAGATTGGCGGAAAAGCCGGGAACGCAGAAAAGGATATGGTAACAGAAAAGAATACGGTAAATTGAAGCATTCTGTATATTGCCCGTATCCCCAGCGATAAGGAAGAAGCCATTCAGTGCCGTCAGCTGCCAGGGAAGAAGCCAAACCATGATTCTGATTCTGCAGCGGAAGCGGATGAAGCCAAACCATCAGCAGGGTTCCGGAAGTTTATGGCGAAGGCCTGAAGATTAAGATTAAGCTATTATTAATATGAAGAAATTCCGTCGGTTCTGGTGCGTCTGCGCGCACCGGTCCCGAAATTCTAACGATAAGGAGCGCCATGGATCATCGACGATTGGTCTCTGTTGTTATACCGACCCGCAATAACGGATCGACGCTGAAGACTGCGGTACGGTCCGCGCTGAATCAGAATGTCCCGGTGGAAATCATCATTGTGGATGACGCGTCGGATGTTCCGGCGGTAGACACGCTGATGGAACTTGCGGGTGATCACCGGGTCCGGATCCTTCGCAATGAAAGACGGCAGGGAGTCGCCCGTTCCCGTAATCTGGGTGTGCTTGCCGCGAGCGGCAGGCTGGTCGCTTTCCTGGATGCGGATGACTGGTGGGAACCGGGAAAACTGCAGGCGCAGCTTCGGAGGATGAAGGAGGACCGGACTGTGCTGAGCTGTACGGCGCGGGAGCTGGCGGATTCAGATGGTCGGCTGACCGGGAAGATCATTCCCGTTCCCGAGCGGATCACCTACCGGGATCTGATGAAGGGAAACTGCATCAACTGCTCTTCCGTTGTTCTCCTGACTAAGGTGGCCCGGGAATTCCCGATGGAGCATGATGATGCCCATGAGGATTATCTGATGTGGCTTCGCATCCTGAAGAAATATCGCCGGGCGTCCGGGCTCAATCAGCCCTACCTCAAGTACCGGCTCAGCGGGAGCGGCAAGTCTGGAAGCAAATGGAAGTCAGCACGGATGACTTATCAGACTTACCGGTATGCGGGATTCGATTCCCTGAAGTCGCTGTGCTGCTTCGTGTCCTATGCGGTTCACGGTATTGAAAAATATCTGTGATTTGCTTATAATGAGGTTCTAGCACTGTCTGAAACAGTCATTAAGCCAGACATGACATATCTCCTTCTCTTTCGCGGGCAGCGCAGCGCGGAATGAGAAGATCACATCTGTTGGAAAGGACGATATGATGGATTGGATGAAGAATAAAGTGATCGCGCGGACAGCCTGTGCCGTTCTTGCCGCTGCGATGAGCCTGTCTCTGACCGGAGCGTACGGCACGGTGTCCGCCTATGCGGCGTCAGAGAACGTGCAGACGGTGCCCGCGCAGGAAGAAGCGGCCTCAGAAAGCACGGAAGAGACCGCCAAGTCGAAGAAGGATTCCAAACAGCAAACCACGGCCGCGGAAACGGAGAAGGAGACAGCAAAGTCCTCCGAAGAGACGTCAAAATCGGCAGAGGAGACGAAGAAATCCTCCGAAGAGACGAAGAAGGATACCAGGGAAACCAAAGAGAATCAGAAAGAGACCACTGGGAGTGTGGATCCTAACAAGGATTCCAGCCAGCCGGACACGGAGACGACACTGGCCACTCCGACCGGCATCACAGCGGTCTGCAACAATGGCCAGAGCGTGACTCTGAAGTGGGACACGGTCAGCGGAGCAACCAGCTATCTGATCTACCGCGGGCCGCAGGACGGCAGCTCCTATACGAAGGTCGGAGAGAGCACTACCGGAACCTATACCGATAAAACCGATTTGACGATGGGTGAGAAGTACCGTTATGGCGTGCGCGCGGTTTCGACAAAGACCGGAGTGAACGCCAGCAATTACGCTGAAGTTACGGTTTCTGTGGAACCGGATATTCCGGCTCTCGTCTCCGTGACGTCTGCGAGCTCGACCAGTCTGCTCCTGACCTGGAAACCGGTGGATGGTGCATCGGGATATAAGATCTACCGTAAGTCAGCATCAGAGACAAATTACCGTGCAATCGGCACGGTGACTGTGAGCAAAACCACCAATAAGGAAGATCATACGGTCTACACCGACAAGGGACTGACCTCCGGCGTGCAGTATACCTATACGGTGCGAAGCTATGTGACGGTCAGTGGGAAGAATGTGTTCAGCAGCGTGAACTGGACGGGCATCAGCGGGTCGCCGGTCTCCGCCGCGCAGCTGCGCAGCACGATACATGCTCCGGAACTCATCTCTGCAGCAGGTTATAATTATACCAGCGTTCTGGTCCGCTGGAAGCCGGCTTCCGGTACGGTCAACGGATACGTTGTCTTCCGGAAAGTCAAGGGCAAGAAGAAGTGGGTAAAGATCGGAACCGTATCCGGTCAGGACAAGACGCAGTATGCCGACAAAACGGCCAGGTTCGGCGTGAAGTATATCTACACGGTGAATTCGTACATCAGCTATGATGGAAAGACCGTGGGCGTGCTCGCGAAGGACTATGATAAGCTGGGGAAACAGGCCAGTGCGAATCTTGCTGCGCCGAAGCTGAAGTCGGCCGCAGCCACCGGAACCACTTCCATCAAGGTAACGTGGAAGAAGGTAGCCGGTGCACAGGGCTATTATGTCTACCGCAAGACCGCAAACTCCGGATGGAAGACGGTTGGACGCACCACTTCGACCTCCTTTACAGACAAGAAGACGAGCGGGGGACAGACATTTACCTATACGGTGCGTGCCTATCGGAAGTACAAGGGACATACGTACCGCGGCCTGTATAATAAAAAGGGCATTCAGGCATCGGTGAAGATCACGTCCCGCTACAAGAATGGGCTGAAGCTCTACTACACGGCGAGCGGAAAACTGATCACCGATACGACGTCCATCATCGGAAAGCAGAGCAGCTACTACATCGAAGTAGATAAGTCCCGGAACATCGTCACGGTATACGCGAAGGATGAGAATGGAAAGTACTGCGTCCCCGTGAAGGCATTTGTGTGCTCCACCGGAAACGCAACGCCTCTCGGCACATTCCGTACTCCGCAGAAATACCGCTGGCATGTCCTGGACGGCGGTGTCTACGGGCAGTGGTGCACGAGGATTCACGGCGGCGTGCTGTTCCACTCCGTCTACTACTATTCGCAGAGTCCTTATAACCTTGCCGTCAAGGAGTACAACAAGCTCGGCACAACCGCCTCGCACGGCTGCGTGCGTCTGACGGCAGGCGATGCCAAGTGGATCTATGACAACTGCAAGCTGGGAACGACGGTGCACATCACGACCAGCGGAAAGAATCCGTTCGGCAAGCCGTCGGCTTACCATCTGAAAACCAGCCACAAGTGGGATCCCACCGATCCGTATGCTTATGCAAGATGCAAAAAACTTGGCTGCCATTGATTGACATTGAACCGCCAGGCTGAATCAGCCTGGCGGTTTTGTCATATATGCGAGTATGCGCGGGCGCAGTCAATGGTCCGGGCGGCCTTTTCTCGTCTCCCGTCGTCATATATGCGAGAGCGCAGAGTCTGGGACAGAAAACGGAGCGGACATCCCCCTGTTTTCCCGGAATTTCCAGGCCAAATCTCGACCTCCTGCAGTGCATCTGATATAATGGAAAAAGTGCCGCAGAGCGGATCCAGGAATCACCGCGTGACGGGAATGCTTCTGGGATTGCCTGGGCCGCGGCCTGAGGGCGGCGGAATGGAGAGGAATATGAAAGACAGTGTGAGGGAGAAGATTGAAAAGTACCATCAGGAGCACCTGCTGGATTATATGAGCCGGCTGGATGAGGCCGGACAGAGCCGGCTGGAGGAGCAGCTGGAGAATATTGACTGGACGCTGCTGGATCTGCTTCAGGCCGGCGAGAAGAAGAGGACAAGGGGGACTTTCTCGCCAATCGGAGCGGTCAGCATCGAGGCGATCGCAAAGAAGAAAGTAGAGTATACGGAGGCCGGTCTTGCGGCGATCCGTGCCGGCAAGGTCGGAGCGCTTCTCCTGGCAGGCGGCCAGGGAACCCGGCTGGGATGCACCGGTCCGAAGGGCTCATTCAACATCGGCATTACTCATGATCTATTTATCTTTGAGCAGCTTTTTGCCAACACGCTGGAAGTCGTGCGGCAGGCGCAGGCGTGGATCCCGTTCTACATCATGACGAGTGACAAGAATCACGAGGATACCGTGCGGTTCCTGACGGAGCATCATTTCTTCGGATATAACGGGGAATATGTGAAGTTCTTCCGGCAGGAGATGGCGCCTTCGACCGATTTTGAGGGGCATCTGCTCCTGGAAGCGCCGGACCGCCTCGCACTTTCTCCTAACGGCAACGGCGGCTGGTTCACTTCCTTTGAGAAGGCGGGACTGGTGGAGGATGCCAAAGAGCGCGGCGTGGAGTGGCTGAACTGCTTTGCCGTGGACAATGTCCTGCAGCGCATTGCGGATCCCTGCTTTATCGGCGCGGTTCTGGATGGCGGTTATACCAGCGGCGCCAAGGTGGTCAGCAAGGCAGACCCGGAGGAGCACGTCGGTGTGCTTTGCCTGGAGGACGGACGTCCGTCGATTGTCGAGTATTATGAGAGCTCCCATGAGATGAACTATGCCAGAGATCCGGAGGGCAATCTGCTCTACCGCTTTGGTGTGATCCTGAATTATCTGTTCCGGATTGACCGCCTGCAGAGTCAGGAGGGAGAGCGTATGCCGGTGCATATCGTGGAGAAGAAAATCCCCTATATCGATCCGGACGGAACCTTGCACAAGCCGGAGAAGCCCAATGGCTATAAGTTCGAGACCCTGATTCTGGATATGGTTCACCGCATGGATGACTGCCTGGCCTATGAAGTGGAGCGAGAACGGGAGTTCGCTCCGGTCAAGAATAAAACCGGAGTGGATTCGGTAGAGACCGCAAGAGAGCTGCTGAAGAAAAACGGCATCGAGCTGTAAGTACGGGAGGCAGGACAGGGATCGGCCGCTTGACGCCAGGAACAGAGCCACTCATGCGAGGCGCAAATCGGGGAGCATCCGCTGAAGACCAGGAACAGAGCTGCCCGTGCGAGGCGGCAAATCGGGAGCATCCTGCTGAAAACCAGGAACAGAGCCGTCTGTGCGAGACGGCGCAGGAGAGAAAAGATGTACGATTATCTGATTGTTGGCTCCGGACTTTTTGGCGCGGTTTTTGCGCAGAAGGCCATGGAGCACGGGAAGAAGGTATTGGTGATCGACCGCCGTCCGAATGTGGCGGGCAATGTCTACACCGAGGAAGTGGAAGGAATTCAGGTACACCGCTACGGCGCTCATATCTTTCACACCAATGACCGACGGGTGTGGAATTACATCACGAAATTTGCGGAATTTAACCGCTTTACCAACAGCCCGGTGGCCAATTACCACGCGGAGCTCTACTCTCTTCCCTTCAACATGTACACCTTCAACAAGATGTGGGGGGTCGTGACGCCGGAGGAAGCGGCGGCGAAGATTGCGGAGCAGAGAAAAGAGATTACCGGGGAGCCGAAGAATCTCGAGGAACAGGCAATCTCTCTGGTCGGACGCGATATCTACGAGAAGCTGATCAAAGGCTACACGGAGAAGCAGTGGGGACGTCCCTGCAGCCAGCTTCCGGCATTTATCATCCGCCGGCTGCCGGTCCGTCTGACCTTTGACAACAACTATTTCAACGCGCTGTATGCCCGGTATGCTGAACTGGCGGCGAGGGAAGAGCGCGTGATGAT
>CADBOY010000030.1 GCA_902796405.1 uncultured Lachnospiraceae bacterium
ACGCCCGCATTCTGAACTCAAACAGCTACGAGATGGGCTCTCTGAAGCTGTACGTCAAGTGCGTCTCCAAGATTCTTCCCTCACGCGGGGAACTGAAGACCATGGAGGAAGCAATCCGGGAAGCCATTCCGCAGACTGTCTTTTCCGACGGGCCGATGCCGAAGCTGCTCTGCACAGGAGGTACGGCGCGCGCGGTGCTCAAGGTGGCGCGGAAACTCTTCGGCTATGAGTGGAGTCAGAACCGGATCCCCGCGGATCAGTTCCGGGCAACCGGGAAAGCGCTGATGGGAGCCAGGCGCGAGGTATCGGATCTGATCCTGAAGACAGAGCCGGAGCGGATTCACACGCTGATCCCCGGCTATCTGATTCTGTCCTATCTGGTGGAGGGATATGGTGCGGAAGAGATCATCATCGGAAAGTACGGCGTGCGTGAGGGCTATCTGTGCCAGAGAATTCTGAAGAAATAAGGCCGGCTGCAGATGGTAGTCCGGCAGAACGCTTTACATAAATCTTACCAGAAGGTAACATCCCGCGGGGGAAAATGCCCAAATGGCGTGATATGATCATAGGAAGGCAATTGCGGCAGACTGCCGGTGGCAGCACCGGAAGCCTGCCGCAATGATGTATCAGGGACATCTTCAGGAGGAAATATGAGCGCTGAAATCAGACATAACCAGCAGAGCGAAACAGGGGAAGTCAGGAAGGACGAGGCCCTCGCGCCGGGTGAAAGGAAAGACGCCGGCAGAGAAGCTGCCCTCGCGCGGGGAAAGCCGGAAGAGACCGGTAAAGGCACGGCCTTCGCGCAGGAGAAGCTGGAAGAAGCCGGCAAGAGCGCAGTCCCCGTGCAGGACGAGACAGGAGAGGAAGAGAAGAATATGGCTTCCGCACAGGAAGATAAGAAGGAAACCGGGAAGGGCAGGGCTTCTTCCCATAAAAAGGAGGAAAGATACAGCTACTCCTGCAACCGGGAGCTCAGCTGGCTGTCATTCAACCAGCGTGTGCTCGAGGAGGGGGCGAAAAAGGACGTCCCTCTGCTTGAAAGACTGAAGTTCCTGGCGATTTTCCAGAGCAATCTGGACGAGTTCTTCATGGTCCGGGTAGGACGGCTCTATGATCTGGCCGAGGTCTCTCCGGACGCCATCGACAACAAGACGGGATGGACACCGGATGGACAGATCCGCGAGATCCGCAAGAAGATTCCGGATCTGATCAAGCGGCGCGGAGCCGTCTATCAGGATCTGATGAAGGAGCTTGCCCGGGAGGGAATCGAAGACGTTCCGATGGAGAACCTGAACCCGCAGGAGCAGGCTTATCTGGATGAGGAATACCGGGAATCGATTCTGCCGATCCTGACGCCGCAGATTGTCGGAATGCACCATCCGGTGCCGATGTTCAAGAGCAAGGTTCTGTATGTGGCCCTGCTGCTTCGCAGCGGGAAAGGGAAGTATTCGATCGGCTTCGTGCCGAAGCCGGATGATGTGCCGGGAATTATTCTGCTGCCGAACAGCGGAAGGTATGTCCGGACCGAGGAGCTGATCCGCGAGCGGGCCGGAGAGCTGTTTACCCAGTACACGGCGGTTGAGAGTGCAGTCATGTGCGTCACGAGAAACGCGGATGTGCGCTTTGACGAGGAGAAGTTCGAGGATGACGATTTCCGGGATGCCATGAGCGGTATCCTGAAGCGGAGACAGCGCCAGCGGATTATCCGGCTGGAGGTGGACCGCCGTCTCTCCGGCAATTTCTATGACAGGCTGCTCCGGATCACCGGGGTAAAGCCGGAGGAGATCTACATCGATCACACCCCGCTCAACATGAAATACGCATTTGCCCTGCAAAAACTCCTTCCGAAGGCCGTTTCGGGTGTTCTGAGCTACCGGGATTACACTCCGGTGCGGCCGAAGGAGCTTCCGGCAGGAAAGAGCATGATCCGGCAGATTCAGGAGGCGGACCGGCTTCTGTTCTTCCCGTTCGATTCGGTGGATCCTTTCCTGGACCTTCTGCAGGAGGCAGCGGACTCGGAAGATGTACTGTCTATCAAGATCACCATATATCGCCTGGCGGACACCTCGAAAATCGCGCGACTGCTCTGCCGGGCCGCAGAAAATGGCAAACAGGTATTTGTCGTGATGGAGCTTCGTGCCCGCTTTGACGAGGCGAGCAACATCGCATGGTCCCGGGTGATGGAGGATGCCGGCTGCGAGGTCATCTACGGAGTGCGCAATTACAAGTGCCACAGCAAGATCTGCCTGATTACGCTCCGCCATGAGGGCCGGGTCCGCTACATCACGCAGATCGGCACCGGCAATTACAATGAGAAGACCAACCGTCAGTACACGGATCTGATGCTGATGACCGCATCGCAGGAAATCGGCCAGGATGGCAACGCGTTTTTCCAGAATATCAATACCAACAATCTGGAAGGCGTGTACCAGAAGCTGGCAGTTTCCCCGATGGGAATCCGCAACTGGCTGTGCCGCCGGATCGATGAGCAGATCCGCCTCGGACGTGAAGGCTACATCTGCATCAAGGCGAACGGACTGACGGAGCGCGTGATGATCGACAAGCTCTGTGAGGCATCGCGGGCAGGGGTTCATATCGACCTGATCATCCGCGGTATTTGCTGCATTCAGCCGGGCGTTCCGGGGTATACGGAGAATGTGCACGTGCGGCGGATCGTCGGACGGTATCTGGAGCATGCCAGAATCTACTGGTTCGGCCGCGGTGAGGATTCTCAGGTATCCATCGGTTCCGCCGATCTCATGACGAGAAACCTCCTGCACCGGATCGAGATTGCCTGCCCGGTTGAGGATCCGCGCCTGAAGCAGCAGCTGCGGTGGATTCTGGAGAATGAGCTGCAGGATGAGAGCGAGCATGGCGGCTTCTCCAGCCAGGAAGAGTTCATGGATGTGTCGCTGCATGATGTTGTCCCTTATCAGAGCCCGCAGTCCGGAGTCCAGAAGGCCGGAGAGTCCGAGGCGAAGACGCAGCAGACAAAGGAAAATGATGTGGCAGAGAACCAGCCCAGCAGTGCCATGAACGGGACGCAGGGGAAGAAAACCGGCGTGGCGGAAGCGGCAGAGCAGCTTAGGAAGGAAGCGGCCGCAGGTGAAACAGAAAAGACGGCCACAGAAAGTGAAGTCAGAGCCGCCGCGGGAAGCCAGGCTGCGGAAAGCGAAGCAAAGGCCGCAGTAATCGAAGGCAAGGCCACGGAAAGCGAAGCAAAGGCCGCAGTAAGCGAGAGCAAGGCTGCGGAAGGCGAAGTTAGAGCTGCAGATAATAAATTTC
>CADBOY010000031.1 GCA_902796405.1 uncultured Lachnospiraceae bacterium
AGGGACGCCTGATACTGCCGCAGCAGCAGACCATCCGCGACATTCTGGAAGCCGATGCCACCGCCGTCGTGTGCAAGGAATACGAGCTGCGCGAGACGCTGGAGAATCTCCGGAAGAAGCCGAAGATCGTCATCACGGACAGCCAGGTATTCGCCAAGGTCTCCGCCGACACCCCGAAGGACATCCTGCTCACGTCATTTTCCATCCTGATGGCCCGCTGCAAGGGCGATCTCACGGAACTCGTGAAGGGCGTCACCGCCCTGAATCATCTGCAGGACGGCGATCCGGTGCTGATCAGCGAGGGATGCACGCACCACCGGCAGTGCGATGACATCGGGACGGTCAAGCTGCCCCGATGGATCCGGAACTATACCGGCATCCGGCCGGATTTTCACTTCTCCAGCGGGACCGAATTTCCGGACGACCTCACTCCATACCGCCTGATCGTCCACTGCGGCGGCTGCATGCTGAATGAGCGCGAGATGAAATACCGCATCGCCTGCGCGAAGGACGCCGGGATTCCGATCACGAATTACGGCATCCTGATTGCCTTCCTGCAGGGCATCCTTCGGCGCAGCATACAGG
Source organism: uncultured Lachnospiraceae bacterium (assembly GCA_902796405.1). Lineage (GTDB taxonomy): Bacteria > Bacillota > Clostridia > Lachnospirales > Lachnospiraceae > UBA3305. The sequence goes on from CADBOY010000031.1 coordinate 586, forward strand.
CATTTCCCGCTGCCTCGATGTATCTGGACGGAATCGAGGAGTAACGCACCGGCAATGAGGGATTCCGCCACATGAAAAGCAGCAGGCCGGCGCCGGTGATGAGGGATTCCGCCGCAGGAAAAGCGGCGAGCCGGCGCCGGCGGAGAGGAGACATTGTGGAGAAACAGTTCAGGGAAGAAAGAGACTTTCTCGGAACGGTCCGCCTTCCGGCGGACTGCGTGTACGGGATCGAGACGGCGCGCGCTGCCGCGAATTTTTCCATCAGCGCTCGTCCGGTCTCGCGGGAAATGATTGATGCCATAGTGACGGTGAAGGAGGCGGCGGCGCTGGCGAACCGCGACGCCGGGCGGCTCTCTGCCGGGAAAGCGGACGCCATCGTCAGCGCCTGCCGCGAGGTTCTTGCCGCGCTGGAGCAGCATAGCGGAGATTCAGAGACAGCCGAAGGCAGCAGCCGCTCTTTCACCGCCCTCTTTCCGACGGACGCCCTGCAGGGAGGTGCCGGCACCTCCACCAACATGAACGTCAACGAGGTCATCGCCAACCTCGGCCTGTGGCGCATGGGCCGCTCCTTTGGGGAATACGAATATCTGCATCCCCTGGATGACGTCAACATGGGACAGTCGACGAACGACGTCTATCCCACGGCGCTGCGGATTGCGGCGATACGTCTGGTTCGCCGGCTCAGTCAGAGCTGCAGCCTGCTGCAGGAAAGCCTGCAGCGCCGGGAGAATGAATTCGAAACCATCCCGAAGCTCGGCCGGACCGAGATGATGGACGCCGTCCCGATCACGCTCGGCGAGGAATTCGGTGCCTACGCACAGGCGATCGCGCGCGACCGCTGGCGCATCTACAAGGTGGAGGAGCGGCTTCGGCAGATCAACCTCGGGGGCATCGCCGTCGGCACCGGAGACAACACCACCCGGGAGTACATCTATGCCGTGACGGATTATCTCCGCGATCTGACGGAGCTCGGCCTCGCCCGCGCCGAATATCCGATGGATCTGACGCAGAACTGCGATGTCTTCGTCGAAGTCTCCGGACTGCTCAAGGCGCTGGCCGTGAATCTGATCAAGATCTGCACGGACCTTCGCTGCATGAATTCCGGGCCTTTCGGAGGACTGGGGGAGATCCGGCTCCGCCCACTGCAGGCGGGGAGCACGATCATGCCCGGAAAAGTGAACCCCGTGATCTGCGAGATGGTCACGCAGGCCGCCATCCGGGCCATCGCCGATGACAGCGCGGTCACCTCCTGCGCCGCGCTCGGCAATCTGGAGCTCAACGCATTCCTTCCTCTGATCGCGGACAGCCTGATCGACAGCCTGAAGCTTCTGACCGGCGCTGTGGACGCACTCCGCGAAAAATGCATCGACCTCCTTGAGGCGGATGCCGATGCCTGCCGCCGGCACCTCGATCGTTCTCTCGCCATCGCGACCGTACTCGCCCCGTACATCGGCTATACCGCCGCCGCAGACCTGTCGGAGGAATGCGGAAATGACCGCGCGAAATACCGCCGGCTGGTCATTGAGCGGGGCCTCATGACGGAAACCCAGCTGAATCATGTCCTCGGTATTTCGGGAATGTCAGAATGATCTGACCTGGCTCTCCGCTTTGCATTGGGGAAAGCCAGAGTGATCCGGCCCATTTCCCAGTTCGCCGTTCTCCCCTTTCCTGTCTCCTGCGGATAGCAGCGTCGCCATTCGCCGATTTCCGGTTTCCGTGAACGTCCGGATGATCTGCCTTACTCTCTCGGATTACCGTGAATGTCAAAATGGTCTTTCGCATCTTCCCGGGACCACGGCGGCAGAAAATAGACATCCCCGGGATAAATGCGGCGCATCAGCTCCCAGGAGTCCGGATCGTATTCTTCCAGTTCCTCACGGGTATTGACCGGCGCCAGGACGCCATTGAAGGTGCCGTCCGGCGATTCGTCCAGTCCCTCAAACCAGAGGGCGGTAAGCTGCGCGAAATATTCCGCCTCATTGGAGATCAGATAGGTATGCGGCCACAGCCCTGCCGCACGTACCCGCTCATAGGTTGCATGGATCTGCCGGTACAGTTCCGGCTCTGCACGGGCGAACCCGATCAGATGCAGCGTGTGCCCGAGCTCATGCGCCAGGATGTTGTTGTCCGGATAGCGCGTAGCCGAGGGATCCCGCATGATGTTTCCCTCGCCGACCGAGGTGGCCGCATTCTCCGTATCACCGCCAAAGCCTTCGATGCCGAGCATATCCTCGCAGTAGAGCTCCCGGTTTTCCGGCAGGGAATAGATGTGGCTGCCCTTCGGGTAGATCGCAATCTGCGCTCCGGCCTCCGCGACCGCCCGCGCGGCCGCCGGGTGAGAGGAGAAAACCTTGTCCGTCACATCGCAGACATAGGACAGCACCGCCGGATCCACGCGCCGGCAGGCCTTGACCAGTATCCCGGTGCGGCTTCTCAGCCTCTGCGTGTAGTACGGATCCCACACCACCTTCATGACGCTGCCGG
>CADBOY010000032.1 GCA_902796405.1 uncultured Lachnospiraceae bacterium
GCCGCAGCACGGCATGGGATTCCACCGGATTGCGGAGCGGATCTACAATTACCCGGAGGTCAGTTCTCTGTATCTGATGTCCGGCGCGTTTGATTTTACCGTCATCATCGAGGGCAGCAGCATGCGTGAAGTCGCGATGTTTGTCGCGGAGAAGCTGGCGCCGATGGAGTCCGTGCTCAGCACCTCTACGCATTTTGTGCTGCGGGTGTACAAGGATCACGGCATTGTGGTGGATGAGAAGAAGACCGACGAGAGAATGAAGGTGACACCTTGAGAGAGATGCTGTCCGACAAGGTTCTCGGGTTAGCCCCTTCGGGAATCCGTACATTCTTTGATATTGTCAATGAGATGCCGGACGCGATCTCCCTTGGCGTCGGTGAGCCGGATTTTGAGACGCCCTGGCACGTGCGGGAGACCGGCATTGAGTCACTGGAGCGCGGCCGGACGTTCTATACGAGCAACAGTGGTCTGATGCCGCTCCGCCAGGAGATTCACGATTATCTGGAGCGCCGCTGCCAGGTCAGCTATGATCCGGCCTCAGAGATTCTTGTGACGGTCGGCGGCAGCGAGGCGATTGACCTGGGGCTGCGCGCGCTGCTGAATCCCGGCGATGAGGTCCTGATTCCTCAGCCTTCCTATGTCTCCTATCTGCCCTGCACGGTGCTGGCGGACGGAAAGCCGGTCGTGATCCGTCTGCGCGAGGAGGACGAGTTCCGCCTCACGCCGGAGGAGATCGAAGCCGCAGTGACCCCGATGACCAAAGTCCTGATTCTGCCATTTCCCAATAATCCGACGGGAGCGGTGATGGACAGGGCTTCGCTGGAGGCCATTGCGGAGACCGTGCGCCGTCATGATCTCTTCGTGATCTCCGATGAGATCTATTCGGAGCTGACCTATGGGTCCGATCATGTCACGATCGCGGCGCTCCCCGGCATGCGGGAACGCACACTTCTGATCAATGGCTTCTCGAAAGCTTATGCGATGACTGGCTGGCGGCTCGGCTACGCGTGCGCGCCGGCGTGGCTGGTTGCGCAGATGACCAAGATCCACCAGTACGCGATTATGTGCGCGCCGACGACGAGTCAGTATGCTGCCGTCGATGCGATGCACAGCGGAGACGCGGACGTGCAGACCATGAGAAATGCCTACGACGAGCGCAGGCGGTTTCTGATGAAGCGGTTTGAAGAGATGGGGCTTCCCTGCTTTGAGCCTCACGGTGCGTTCTATTGCTTCCCGAATATTCAGCGGTTCGGCATGACCAGCGAGAAATTTGCCACCCGTCTGCTGCAGGAGGAGAAGGTGGCGGTCGTGCCAGGAAATGCGTTTGGAGCCTGCGGCGAGGGCTTTGTCCGCATCTCCTATGCGTACTCCCTCAGCAGCCTGCGCGAGGCACTGAGCCGGATTGAACACTTCCTGGCGGGACGAGCCGGAAGGTAATTCAGAAATGGAGCATGAAAAAACCGGGCGAAAACCGCCCGGTTTTGTATTGGACTTTTTGCGCATTCCTGCGCGGAACTTCCGTCTGTTCCGGAAGGTGTTCCGGCAGGCGCAGATCGGAGTATCCGAAAATCCGGATCAGGACTCGGAAGGTGCCGCGTCTGTCGTTGCGTCTGCGTCCTCGGTTTCCTCTTCTTCGATTCCGCCGTGAGCGTGCTCGCTGACATGCAGAACGCTCTCTTCCAGAGGAGTGAGAACTTCGATGGCCGGATTCTTCGCAATGTCCAGATCCGCAACCTTGATGTTGGTCCCGATCGGATAAGCGGAGACATCGAGCTCGATCTTCTCAACCAGATCCTTCGGCAGTGCGCGGTAGGTAATCTCAGACAGGTTGCTCGTCACATAACCCTGTGCATGCTCCTCATTGCGGAAGATGATCTCTGCGGTATTCTTGATCTTCTCGCCGGCAACCAGCTGCTGGAAGGAGATATCGATGAATTTCTGAGACAGCGGATCACGGCTGATGTCCTTGATGATGGTCGAGTAGGAAGTTCCGTCGACATCGACTGTGATGCGGCCGCCGATGGCGGTGTGAGCGAGCTGCTTCTGTGCTTCGTTCTGCTTGAACTGGATCAGTACGGAGTGCTCAAGCTCCCTGCCGCAGATGGAGCCGGTGACAAAACCCTCCCGGCGCAGCTTCTTCGCCTTGATGTTCATGTCTCTGGTTGTTGCCTGTAATGTTTCCATATTGAACCTCTTTCCGCGGGTTTTTCCCGCTTTTTTTGCGCGCCCTTGCTGGGGCACTGGAAGGAAACACTCGCATCCCCTGGCAGTCACCCCGCGAAAGATGAGTGCAATCATGGATGCCGGCTGAACCAAAGGTGCGGTAGGTTAACAGCTTTATTATATCCCGGATCATTTTTTAGTCAACCCGGGTCCGACAATGCGGGGGAAATGTCGGTGGCAACATCGGATGCAGGGGAAATCAGTCAATTTTCCATGCAGAATCCGATAATATTCTGATTGATAATGCAAAATATGCTGATAAAACACTTTCAGAACCTAAAGCGTATAGTATATAAAAATAATACAACAATTTACAGAAAATAAGACAAAGTAAAGTGATTTTACCTGTGGACGGTTGTAATATTTGCAGAAGAAGAGTATTCTTAAATTAGGTTTCGGTAGGGGTGCCGGAATGTTGCGCGGAAAACCGTGCGGGGGTTCAGTGTCAGAAAAGAGGTGGCGCAATGATTCGAGCAGAGACAAGACGGACGAGTCCGGTTCTGAGCCGGACTGAGAAGAACATTCTCCAGGTTCTGGAAACCGAGCCGGCGGTTACAATCAACGGCCTGACGAGAGCAACCGGGCTTTCGTGGGAAGGAATCCATTATACTCTGGGCAGCATGGAAGCCAAGGGAATTGTGACGCGTCAGGTCGGCGGAAAGTGGACGGTCAACATCTGACGGGGAGAAGAGCCCGGAGCAGTTTGCAGAGACAGGAGAAGAAAGCTCCGGATGGTTAAGGAGAAGAAAAGCTCCAGATGGTTAAGGAGAAGAAGGAAACGGGGAGAGCGGAAGCTCTCCCCGTTTCCTTCTTCGAAGCATCAATTCCTGGTCCAGCTGGCGATCTCTTCCTGAAGAGCCGCGAAGAGATCGTCGCGGTTGTCCTCATTGATCTGCACGACCTCCACTTTCGGCATATGCCGGATCTTCTCAAGAAAGGGAATATCGGTCCGAGGCTTGATCGAGCCGATCACATGGGTATCCTCTCCGAGAAGGCGGAGCACTTCCTCCATAAAGTGCGGCGCGCCCGCTTCCATGAAACCGAGTTCGTCCATGAGGATGATGCCGTCCTGACGGGCCGACTGCAGCAGACGAACCCCGACGGTCTCGAACACCTCCGGATTGACCCGGTGGATTCTCGTATTGCAGCTTCCGATCTGATTCTGCGGGGTATAGACGCGGTCCGCTTCGGGGCAGCCCGCCGGATGAATGTAAATATCGTGAAATCCCGCTTCCTTCGACGGAACGCTCTTGGTGAAATATCCATAGAGCGGAACATCGGTTCCGGCAAGCAGCTTCTGAATCAGAGTCGTCTTGCCGACATGGCGGCTTCCCTCCAGCATGATGTGTCGCTTTCCCATATATCCTGCCTTTCAATTGCCTGTCGCTGAATCAAGGCCTTCTTTCTCAGCCTGTTTCTTTTTTCTCTTATCTCTTATTACTCAGCCTGTTTCCCTTATTATTGTCTCTTCTGAGCGTTCCTTTGTCCAGTCTCTACTTTGGCAGGCAGCCTGCCGGATGTCCTCTGCGCGGATAATGATCATACCGATTTCATGGTTCATCGGATAATAGTAGGGAAATTCTTCCGACAGGAATGGCTGCCCGGTTGTCTCGAGCAGATCAGCGGCTTCCCGTTCGGTGATGCAGCCGGTGTCCTCCTTCTTCCGGTAGAGCTCGAAGTACCGGCATGCGTCTTCCAGACTGTGGAGCGGCTGCCCCATGTCGATGGTGAACTGCTCCGTTTGAAAAGGAATCCCATAGGAGCTTAATTCTTCACAGTCTTTCAGAAAAATGAGCTCGGACAGAGGGATGCTCTTTCGGGAGAGACGGTGATAGGGCCAGTTCTTGCGAAACAGAATCACATTGCCGCGGCAATGTCCTGCGGCCGTCTGAAGAATTTCCGGAATCGAGCCGGTAAAACAGAATACCGTGCTGTCATAGATTTCATCCTCCGGCATCCAGAGGAAGTCTTCTTCCCGGATCTCTACCGCCTGGTTCGGGCTCTTTTTCAGCGATGATATTCCGTTCCGTTGCGGGGGCTGTGGCTGACGGCATACCCTTTTTCTTCCACCGCTCGCCGGTTATCCTCGGAGAAGAACGGAGCGGTCATCCGGGCAAAGTCAAAGACGCCAAACCAGAGAATCAGCTTCTCCACCTCGGGAAAACGGGTCAGATCCAGCGATGAGACAATGGCACAGCCAAGACTGCCGCCATTCAGCCAGATGTGATGATTGCCGAAGGAGCGAAGCAGCTCCAGAGACGTCTCCAGATCCGTGCGCTCGCCGGAGAGACACATATCGGTGTCCTATCCCTCGCTTTCTCCGAAACTGCGGAAATCAAAACGGAACGAATTGAGGCCATTTCTTGCGAGCTCCCATGCGAGCTTGACGCGGTCCGAGGTGTTCTTGTTCCCCATCAGGCCGTGGCAGATCACGAAGATGGTGTCCGAATCGTTAGCGCGGCAGAATACGCCGGACAGCAGAATCCCGATGGAATGGCTTCCGCTGATCAGGAAGACCATGCCGCTGGCGAACGCGCTGGCAACGGAGAGCAGGGCGAGGACCTTCCTGGAGAATCGGAGAAGACAGGGCGTCATGGCAAAGGATGTGACCATGCCTACGATGGACGGAAGAGTCAGGATCAGTGTGACGGCCGCTTCCTGGCCGGGAAAATCCTGATTCATCAGAGCGAGAATGACGCTCGGCATGTCACAGACGTAGGTCAGCGTTGTGCACAGATAGATCGCGATGATGGCAGCAGTGGAATTCTTCTTCATGATCTCCCTCAGAAATACTGGCGGAATGCCCTCCGGCGCAAGTGGCGCGCGGCAGGCTGATCCGATTGCCTAGAC
>CADBOY010000033.1 GCA_902796405.1 uncultured Lachnospiraceae bacterium
AGCCCGCTGAATTTCAGCGCGGAGCTGATGGATTCTGCTAAGAATGGCCTGGACCGTATCGTGACGGCGGTGCAGCGTGTGGATGAGATCCGGGAGAAGAACCATCCCGGTCATACCGACAATGAAGCGATTGCGGCAGCGGACGCACTGGTGACCAAGTTTGAAGATGCGATGGATGATGACTTCAATACGGCCGATGGCATCGCTGCACTGTTTGAACTGGTCAAACTCGCCAACACCAGAGTAAAGGAAGACAGCTCCAGCCTCACTGTGAGCGCATTCTCCGAGAAGATGCACACCATGTGCGACGTCTTCGGTATCATCACGGAGAAAAAGGAAGAAGTGCTGGATGCAGATGTGGAAGCGCTGATTCAGGAGCGGCAGGCAGCCCGTAAGGCGAAGAACTTTGCCCTGGCAGATGAGATCCGCAATCAGCTGGATCAGATGGGAATTGCTCTGCAGGATACCCGCGAAGGAGTCAAATGGTCCCGTAAATAAGGCTGGTGATCGGACCCCGAATGGATAGCCAGCTGGTTACCATTCAGCTGGCATGACCGGATCAAAGAAACAGGCTGGCGCCGCCGAGCCTTATTGAAGCGGAAGAAAATGGGTACTATTTGAGGATGTATTCCGGAGCTCAGGAGATGCATTCCGAAGCTCAGGTTAAGAAGACATGGCTATGACAGGGCCCGGGCGGGGACCGCTCGGGCTCCTGCTGTATCCAGCACAGCAGAGAGCGACGTGGAAGATGCGAAACTGCCGGAACAGCTTGAATACTTACTATATTATTCGGCACAGGCGCGAAATGCGCAGATGGAGATAGAATGATCCGGAAAATCAGAGAGACATTCAACATTCCGGTGAGCGATCTTCGCCGCTGCTCTCCATTGCAGCTTGCCTTCATGGGAGACGCGGTATACGAGATCATCATTCGGACCGTTTTGATGGGGAGGGGCGGGCGGCCTCACGAGACGAGCGAGCAGCAGGCACGGCTTGCCTGCGCCAGCGCGCAGTCAGAGATTGCCATGTGTCTGCGGGATTCCGGCCTGCTTGAACCGGAGGAGGCGGAGGTGTTCCGAAGAGGAAAGAATGCCAGTCCGCCGACCAGACCGCACAGCAGCTCTCTCTCGGTTTATCACCGGGCAACAGGACTCGAATCGCTGCTGGGATGGCTGTATCTGAGCGGGAAAGAAGAGCGCGCAGCGCAGCTGGTACGCGAGGGACTTTCCCGAAGCGGACTGTATCCAGTCTGATCTGAGGGAGATCTGAGAAAGCGGTGCAGTCAGCCGATGCAGCGCAGTTAGTCGAAGCGGAGTGATAAAGCCAGTTTTATAAACTGGTGTGGAGCTATGCCGACACTTTGACGAATCAGCGAAGAGTAATACCGCTGGTTTACAAAACGGTGCGGAGTTATATCGATATTTTACAAAACAGTACGGAGTAATGCCGACAGTTTTGCAAATCAGTGCGGAGTAATACTGCTGGTTTCAGGGAACAGTCGCGGAATATTTCCAATGGATTGATAAACCGCAGGCGATACAATACCAACAGACAGGTCGGGACAGGAGGTCTGCATGGATAAGAAGGAATCAGCCCGAAAGGGACAGGAAAAGGAACAGGAAAATAAAGTGGAGGAATCCCACATCGAGGGACGCAATGCCGTACTAGAAGCATTTCGGTCCGGAAAAACCATCGATAAAGTGTATCTGCTGGATGGCTGTCAGGACGGCCCTGTCCGCAGTATATACCGGGAAGCAAAAAAACAGGGGAGCATCATTCATTTTCTGACGCGGGAGCGCCTGGATGAGATGTCCGAGACCGGGAAACACCAGGGGGTCATCGCCATATCCGCGGCTTACCGCTATGCAGAGGTAGCGGACATCCTGGAAAATGCCAGAAAGAAGGGAGAGGATCCGTTCCTGTTTGTGCTTGATGGAATTGAAGATCCGCATAATCTGGGCGCCATTATTCGTACCGCAAATCTTGCAGGTGCGCACGGCGTGATTATTCCGAAGAACCGGGCGGTCGGTCTCACAGCCACTGTCGCGCGGGCATCCGCTGGCGCGCTGAATTATACGCCTGTTGCTAAGGTTACCAACCTGGCCCGGGAGATTGAAGAACTCAAAAAGCAGGGCATCTGGTTCGTATGCGCGGATATGAATGGAACACCGATGTATGATCTCAATCTTCGCGGACCGATTGGTCTGGTCATCGGCAGTGAGGGAAGCGGCGCGAGCAGACTGGTCCGGGAAAAGTGCGATATGACGGCTGCAATACCGATGAAGGGGGACATCGACTCTCTGAATGCATCGGTCGCTGCTGGTGTACTTGCCTGGGAAGTGATGCGCCAGAGAATCCGCGGCGTCTGAAGTTCCAGAAATGTTTTTAGAACTTTTTTCAAAATGGTGCTTGACAATTTTTCCGGCCTGCGCTATTATGAATAAGCTGTCGCGAGGGACTGAAAGAACAAACGACAGCAGCACCTTGACAAGTGAATAATATATTCCAACCCTGAAAATTCTTTTGAATCAATGGGCATCATGAGAAGAGGCGCAGGCTTCGATGCATGATGCAGCAGAGAGAAGGCGAGAGCCGAGGGACTCTGCAAAAAGATTTTCAATTTTGGAACGAATACCTAGACAAAGGTAAAGACGGAAGGAAAAATCATATTTTCCAACCAGCGTTCGAACATTTTAAGATGAGAGTTCGATCCTGGCTCAGGATGAACGC
>CADBOY010000034.1 GCA_902796405.1 uncultured Lachnospiraceae bacterium
GAAAACCTTCCCGGACGTCAAGCACATCATGATCCACGTCAACCCCGCAGAAGAGCAAAAAACCAGTCAAAAAACCTACGGTAAACCTTAATTTTCCGTTCGTTGCAAAGAACTGCGCTGTTTTGTATAATATGATTACAGTGTCAAAAGTCACAAACCCACTTTTTGCTCGCACAAAAGTGGGTTTGCGACTTTATGATATATTTCTTAGTGGAGTGCGAAGCAGCACGCCCCACATACCCTGCCTGTTATCGCCCCTGGCGGCACCACGCCGCCCACTGATGAAGGGAGACAATGAACATGGATCAACGAAAATATCGTCTTTCTGCACTGGGACTGATGCTGACAGCCGCGGTCACAATCGCCGGCTTTCAGGCGGTTCCGGTCATGGGAAAATCGGCAAAATACACAGAAGCCGAAGTGAGAGCCCGTTACACGGATGCGACCGCGGAACAGGTCGTGAGTGTGACGGATCCGGGAAGCGGATCGGATGATGTCCCATCCGCCGACTTTAATGTCCTCGCAGGCGAGAGATATCACATTCGCCTGCAGTACCGGCAGGGAGAAATCAAAGACAGTTCCGCCGAGGTTCAGACGACGGCGGGATTTGTCTCGGAAGATCTTCCGGACGACGCCGCTCTGGTCAATCCGGACAGCCTGAGTGCGACCGCGGTGACTTATTCCGATGAGACCGTGCTGGTGGGGACAGCGCCGGAGGAAGGAGACGGTCCGGTTACCATTACGCTGCAGCTGCCGGTCCGTGACTTCTCCGGGGATGCCGCTCTTCCGGAAGCAGCGGAAGAGAGTGAGAAGACGCTGAAGAAGATGGATCAGAAAGCGGACGAACGGGTGGATACCTACCTGACGGATCAGCAGAATCAGGATAATTCCGCTGATGATTCCGCAAATGATTCGGCGGACGACTCGGCGAATGATTCGGTGAACGATTCCGCGAATGATTCAGCAGACGATTCGGCAAATGATTCGTTGAATGATTCCGCGAACGATTTCGTGAATGACAGTGCGGAAGGGAGTGCCACAGAAGATGTTCTGGCCAATCTGCCAGATGGCTATCATGTGATGACCTTCCAGGTTGTCCTTACGCCGACGACACAGGATGCGCTGGATGAGGCACAGGCGGCAGCAGAGGCATCCAGGGCAGCAGAATCTTCGGCAGCGGAGGCATCGCGGCAGGAGTCCATTGCGGCAGAATCTTCGGCAGCAGAGGCATCGCGCCAGGAGTCCATTGCGGCAGAATCTTCGGCGGCAGAGGCATCCCGCCAGGAGTCCGCGGCGGAGGCATCACGTCAGGAATCCGCGGCGGAAGCATCACGCCAGGCGGCACAGCAGACGGCTCAGCCCACTACGGCGGTTAAGCCCAGCACGGCAGCACCGACTTCTCCTGCGGCACAGACGACAGCAGAGAGCAAGCAGCCGGCTTCACAGGCTGCCGAAACGGTGAACACGGCTACCTACACCGTCCGCCATTTTCTGATGCGCGCGTCAGGGAAATACTCAGACAAACCGTATCTGGAGGAAACCTTTGAGGGAACGGCTGGTGAGACCGTCAAGCCGGAAGTGAAGGAATACAAAGGGTTCATCTCGCCGAAGCCGGCGGAAGTTACAATTGCCGCAGATGGATCCACGGTGGTGAACTATCAGTATGAGCGCATGCAGTATAAATTCCGCCTGGGAGAAGCAGCCGGTATCAGCACGGAAGGCTCCACGCCGAGCGGAAAATATTACTGGGGGACCAGGATCACTCTGAAAGCCAGCGCGCAGAAGGGCTACCGGTTCACCGGGTGGTCGGACGGCAGCACGGAGAATGAGATCACCGTCAAGATGCCGAAGGGCAAGCTGGAAATATCGCCGGCGGCAGAGGAAGTTACCTATAAGGTGAAGTTCAATCTGGACGGCGGAACCGGAGTCAAAAATCTGACCTACACCATCAGCAGCGATGACATCTCGCTGGGAACACCGACGAAGGAAGGGTACTACTTTGTCGGGTGGACCGGATCCAACGGAGATCAGCCGGATCCATCGGTGACGATTCCAAAGGGAAGTACGGGCAATAAGAAATACAAGGCGAACTGGGAGGCCGGAACCGGTGTGAAATACACGGTGCGGCATTTCAAGCAGAACGCGGATGGAAGCTATCCGTCGGATCCGACAGCGGTCGACACCCTGTATGGCACGACGGACCAGAAGGTAACGCCGGAGGTGCGGGAGTACACCGGTTATGCCTCACCAAAGGCACAGACCGTGACCATAGCTGCGGATGGAAGTACAGTAGTGGATTATCAGTACCCGCTGAACCGTTACCATTTCACGCTCAAATCGGTCGAAGGCATATCCACTAACGGTTCATCGCCGACCGGTGACTATCTCTATAATGAAGAGATTACGCTGAAGGCGACGGCAGAGGCAGGGTATACCTTTACCGGCTGGTCAACCGGTGAAAAGGCTGCCGATGTAACGATCCGTATGCCGGCAGAAGATCTTACCGTGAGTGCAACGGCGGACCGCTCTGATTACACGGTCACCTTTAATTCCGATGGCGGATCGAAGGTGGAGACGCAGACCGTACAGGCGGGAGAGAAGGCGATCCGGCCGAAGGATCCCACGAAGGACAATGCTTCGTTTACGGGGTGGTACAACGGAAACAGCAGCACACCGTACAACTTTAATGATCCCGTAAGCAGTGATCTGTCGCTCACGGCGCACTGGGAGAATACGTCTTACAGTATCACGGCGAAAAGCAGCACGTGGACGCAGGGGACAGGCGCCGGCCTCTCCTTTGAGACGGACATTCCTTACGAGAGGTATCGCACGGTGTCGGTGGACGACGGTATTATCGCCACGGCGGATTATTCCGCGTGGACCGATTCCTCGGGGAAGAAGACGGAGATGACGCTGCAGCCCAGTTTCCTGCAGACGCTCAGTGTTGGTTCACACACTCTGACGGTTACTGCGCAGGATGGCTCGGCGGCAGCCACATTCGATGTTGCCGCAGCAGCGGCGGAGTCTTCCACTGCAGCGCCCGTGACAACGCAGGCGCAGACCGGGAAGGAAGAGAGCCATTCCGGAAGCCATCTGGGACTGATTCTGTTCTTCGTCGGCATCATTGTCGCCGTTGGCGCGGCAGCCGCACTTCTCATTCTGACTCTGCGAAGGAAAGCAGCGCCGGATACGGATGCTCACGGCGGGTATGGCCAGGACGATGACTATGACGACTACGATGACACGGGATATTCCGGTGATGAATATCAGAGAGATCGCGATGCCGGAAGTCAGGCCGGAAGAGAATCCCGCGAGGGACGATACAGTGGGCATGACCGCGGCGAAGATCAGTAAGAGAAGATCCGTAAGAAAATAGAATAAGATCAAAGAAAAGGTGCTCCGCGTATGGCAGAGCACCTTTTCTGCAGGATAGACAGGGAAATGATGCCGGAACTTACGGCGGCAGGAACCGGATCCTACAGCGCGTCCCGCCCGGCGTCGATGATCACCCTCAGGTCATTGAAATCGGAGGGCACCAGAGTGCAGGAACCGGGGGCATCCGGCTCGATCAGAGTGATCCGGCTGCCGCGGCGCTTCTTGTCGGCCTGGCAGGCGGCAACGAGATCGTCCGTCGGAAGATCGGTCTGATTGGGCAGATGATATCTCGCAAGAAGCGGCTCCAGAATCTCGTCGCATTCGCGCGGGCAGCAGCCGAGACGAACGCAGCCCCTCGTCATGACGGCCATTCCGATAGCAACTCCTTCCCCATGATAGATGGAGAAATGGCTGAGTCGTTCTACGGCGTGTCCGATGGTATGTCCGAAATTCAGAATCTGCCGCGCTCCATTTTCTTTCTCATCTTCATCCACGACGACCCGTTTCATCTCCACGCAGACCGCAATGATGTCCGCGATGTCGGTCTCATCTTCCGAAAGCTGCTGGAGCAGCTTCCGGTTTCCGAACATCCCGTACTTGATCACCTCGGCCATTCCTTCATTGTAGACTTCCGGCTTCAGTGTCCGGAGTACATCGGGATCGCAGACGACCAGGCGCGGCTGCGTGAAGGTCCCCATCAGGTTCTTGCCTTGCGGAAGATCCACCGCGGTCTTCCCGCCGACCGAGGAATCCACCATGGCAAGCAGTGAGGTCGGGACCTGAACGCAGTCGATCCCGCGCTGGTAGAGAGAGGCCGCGAGACCGCCCATGTCGCCGGTGACGCCGCCGCCGAGCGCGACGACGAAATCGCTCCGCGTCAGTCCGCTCTCCGCGAGAAACTCCACAAAGGAGACGAGCGTTTCTGGCGTCTTGGAACTTTCTCCGGCAGGAAATACGTAGTGGCAGGTAGTAAAACCGGCATCTTTCAGACTTTGGGCGGCCGCATCCCCGTACAGAGGCCAGACATTGGAGTCCGAGAGGATGGCGGCCGTCCGGCCCGGAGCAAGGACGCGGGCGGTCAGCTCACCGAGGCGGGCAAGAAGTCCCCGCTCAATCAGGACATCATAAGGTACGCTGGTATTTACCGTAATTCGGTGCATGATAAAACTCCTTTCCCAGGAGGGCTCAGGCGATCGGAGATTCCAGTCCTGCGTTGGCTTCCCGGGTTGCGGCGCAGATCAGGCGGACCGACTTGGCGACCTCTGCGAACTGCTCGGGGCGGAGAGACTGCGCACCGTCGCAGAGGGCATGAGGCGGATCGTTGTGAACCTCGATGATCAGCCCGTTCGCCCCGCAGGCTGCGGCAGCCATCGACATCGGCCGGACCAGACGGGATTTGCCGGTAGCGTGGCTCGGATCGACGATGACCGGAAGATGCGTGCACTCATGCAGCACCGGAACGGAGGAGAGATCCAGCGTATTGCGGGTCGCCGTCTCGAAGGTGCGGATTCCCCGCTCGCAGAGGATGACATTCTCATTGCCGGAGCTCATGATGTACTCCGCGCTCATCAGAAGCTCGCGGATGGTGTTCGCCAGGCCGCGCTTGAGGAGAATGGGCTTGTTGGTCTTGCCGACTTCCTTGAGAAGGTCGAAGTTCTGCATGTTGCGGGCACCGATCTGAATGATGTCGACATCCTCGAACAGCGGAAGATGATTGATGTTCATGAGTTCCGTGACGATCGGAAGCCCGGTTTCCTTCTTGGCTTCGAGAAGCAGCTTGATGCCATCCGCGCCAAGTCCCTGGAAGGAGTAAGGGGATGTGCGGGGCTTGAATGCGCCGCCACGGAGAATCTGGGCGCCGGCCGCCTTGACGCTCCTGGCGATTCCGATGATCTGCTCCTCAGTCTCCACGGAGCACGGTCCAGCCATGAACGTGAAATTGTTCGGCCCGCCGATCGACACGTTGTCATTGATCCTGACGATCGTGTCCTTCGGGTGGAATTTGCGGTTGGCCTGCTTGTAGGGCTCCTCCACGCGGCGGACATCGCGGACGATGTCGAAGCTGCGGATCTGCTCAATGTCGACACGGGAGGTGTCGCCGACGAGACCGACGATGGTGGAAAAATCGCCGCGCACGATGTGCGGCTGCAGATTCTGTCCCTTGATCCAGTCGATCAGTTCGTTGAATTTTTCTTCGCTGCTGGAATTGACGATGATGACCATAATGTCCTCCTCTGGCGTAGCCCCATGGTTTCCTGAGAAATGCCTGCCGGGTATTTCATGCGCTTCCCTGCGCAAACTAAAAATGGCGGTGAAAGCACTTTTCGCTTTCACCGCCTGATAGGTGTTTCGCTTCTTCTTCCTCAGCAGGGAATCTTCGGCGCAGCAAAAAGTACTTTACCTTCTGGACTTTCGTTGGTAAAAAAGCCGGTAAAGTAAAAGCCGAAGTATTCAGATGCTGCGAAAAGATCTCTCATGATATTCTCTCCTGACAGGAACGGGACGGCTGTCCCGCAGGAATGTTGTCATGCTGTTCTGAAATATAGCACGGGAATAAGCGGGTGTCAATCCAATTTGAGTAAAATCAGGCAGTATGGTTTGCTTTTTGTGTTGTGGCCGCTGATATGATTTGCCTATCATGGCCGGTGAGCACCGGTGATCCCCTGCCTTGAAGCATCTCTTCGAGGACCGGCAGGGGATCAGAGCAGGCTATGCAGCCAATTACTGCAGCCGATTACATGGCACGTTACCGAGAAGGATATCACAACACGCTGCCGCGATAAGTTACTGCGGCATCTGAGGTTCATGACAGATCCCGGCCTCGACCGCCGCGGAGCGGACGAGACGGACTGCCTTCGCCACATCTGCGAACTGTTCCGGCCGCAGTGACTGGGCCCCGTCGCAGAGAGCGTGAGGCGGGTCGTTGTGGACTTCGATGATCAGGCCGTTTGCCC
>CADBOY010000035.1 GCA_902796405.1 uncultured Lachnospiraceae bacterium
AGAACAGGACGAGTACAGCAATGGTATCGCCCACTATATCGAATGCCGGGAAGGATACGACAGGCTCCTGGACATGGAATCCTTCGGCGGTAAAGTCCGTGACACGGAGGATGAATTCCAGGGGGCGGCATTCCGCGATGACCGGACCAAGCTGATGTATGCGTATGACTACCGGAACCGCTTTACGATGAGAGTCTGGGGAAGTACATTCAAGCCGGCACTCGCAAAGGAACTGAAGCGGCTCGGTGTCCACGTCTTCGAGTACACGGAGGCGACGGATCTTCTGACCGCCGGAAGCGGGAAGGAAAAGCATGGCGTAGGAGCGGTCGGCATGAACGTTCATACGGGGCGGATTCTGGTATTTCTTGCGGATGCCACCATCCTTGCCATGTCCCGGCCGGCCCGGATCTGGCTGTTTCATCCGGATTTGGTGGGGCTCTCGGAATTCCGGCCGCCGCAGAGCATCGGCAGCGGACATGCAATGGGGTGGCGTGCCGGGGTGGAATTCACTCTGATGGAGAAATCTGTGCGTGCCGAGTATTCCGCAGCAGGAAGAAGTTTCCCGGCATACGGTACCGGTAACAATCACAATACCTGGTATGCGGCGACGATGGTTGACGCAAGGGGCAGGGAGATTCCGTATGTGGACCGGGACGGCAGAGAGCTGAAGACGGTGGCGGAGAGGTACCTGCCGGCACCCGGCCAGAAATTCTTCCTCAAGGGCGGCGTTATCGATGAGGCGAAGTACGAATATCGCGGGCCGGAGACGCTGCCGTT
Source organism: uncultured Lachnospiraceae bacterium (assembly GCA_902796405.1). Lineage (GTDB taxonomy): Bacteria > Bacillota > Clostridia > Lachnospirales > Lachnospiraceae > UBA3305. Next base: position 778 of record CADBOY010000035.1, read on the forward strand.
CGATGAGCTGATGCGGCGGGGATATGAGCTCCCGTTCTATGCGGATCTTTCCCGGATGCCGGATGAAGAGCGCCGCGTGATCTGGGGCATGATGGTCGGCGAAGAGGGAAAGACAAAGATTCCGATTCTGCAGGACTACCGCCGCCGCGGATTTGATCCGGTAAAACACATGCTCCGGTCCTATGGCACCGGTTGGAAATCGGCGTCCTTCACCGGACAGGAACGTCAGCTCTTCGGTGCTCCGGGCGGTATTTTGGAGGACTGGGATCTGATGACCAATATCCCGGGAATTTTCGCCGCCGGCGATCAGCTGTACGCAAGCGATTGTGCCGGATATGCCTGCGCGACCGGATATTACGCGGGGCGAAAAGCGGCAGGTTATGCCTCACGGGCCGGAAAATCCGAGCAGGACGCATCGAAGGATGCCGGCTGTCTGTCCTTCTTCTGTGAGCAGAGGAACCTCTCTGAGGACGAGCTTGACGGACAGATTCAAAGCGAGAAGGAGAGACTGTATCATCCGCTGGATGTCCCGGAGGCGGACCGGCTCGACTGGCGGGAGCTGAACATGGCGATCGCCAAAGTGATGCAGAATTACTGCGGCGAGATCCGCGACGAGGCAGAGCTGAAGGAAGCTCTCCGCATCCTGCAGGGATTTGAGAAAGAACAGCTGCCCCGGATTCGCTGTCAGAATCCGCACGAGCTGATGCGGACGCACGAGGTTTCCGATATCCTGACTGTGGCGCAGATGATTGTTCAGGCGAGTCTGTTCCGGCAGTCGAGTTCCGAGCCGCTGTGCTTCACGCGTTCGGATTATCCGGAGAAAGACCCGGAGAATGACCGGAAATTCATCACGATCCGGCAGGAGAATGGGGTCGCTGTCCGGGGAGAGAAACCGCTGAATTACTATGGCAGCGTGCAGGAAGAATATAACCGGAGAAATGCTGACTATATTGCGGAGAGGGATGCGCAGTACGGGGAGGCGGATCACGAATCCGGAATGCTGCTATCCGGAACCTATATGCAGGAGCAGGGAATCGGCAAGGCTGCAGCAGAGACGGAAACAATCCGAGAAAAGCCGGCAGAATGCGAGGCACAGGCTCCGGATCTGCTCTCTTCCACGCAGTACAGCTGCGGCGAGGCATCCCGGCGAGAGTTCCGATATCAGCCGGCCGGCTGCAGCGCCCAGCCCATACACATCAACCCGGACGTCTGTATCGGATGCGGAAGATGCGTTCGGGCCTGCCAGGCTGATGTCCTGCTGCCGGGGCCGGAGAAGGGAGCTCCGCCGGTCGTGGCCTGGCCGGGAGACTGCTGGTACTGCGGTGCCTGCGTGATG
>CADBOY010000036.1 GCA_902796405.1 uncultured Lachnospiraceae bacterium
AACGCCCGCTCTGGGCCGCAGCCATGCTTATGCCTCACCTATCCTGTTTTATGGGAAGTAAATTCCGCCGACTGGAAGCGTCCCCTGAGGTAGCTTCACTCTGATGACGCACGGACCAGCCTTCTTCGCGCCGCAGATCGCTGACCGCATACCAGCTGCTTCCATCTGATTTCGGTTCGCTGACCGCACACCGACCGCTTCCATCTGATTCCGATTCGCTGACCGCTCACCGGCTGCTTCTGTCTGATTTCGGTTTGCCGATCAGAACACAACAACCATCATACCGACATACACCAGATCATACAGCTTCGCCGCCGCACTCTTCGGCAGGTTCACGCAGCCATGAGAGCCGCTGCTCTTATAGATATTGCCGCCGAAGGAACTTCTCCAGGTCGCATCGTGAAGACCCACACCTCCGTTGAACGGCATCCAGTAGTTCACGAAAGAAGTGTACGACGGCTTCCCGTTCTTCATGCGGCCCTTCAGCGTCCGGTTCTTCTCCTTGCTGTAGATGGAGTATACGCCGGTCGGAGTCGCACGGTCCGTCTTCGCCAGTCCCGTCACGCAGTCCGTGCTGAGGACCTGCCTGCCATCCTTGTAGCAGTACACGTGCTGATTGGCGATATCCACCTCCACGTAATCCTCCGGCATCTCCGAATCGGCTTTCTCCAGGGAGTATACCGGCTCACGCTCACCGCTCTTTCCTGCCATCACCTGCTTGTAGAGCGCTGCTGCTTCCACGTCCTCGTCAATCGCGTAGCCGTACTTCTCACCGCTCGCGCACTGAATATCCCCCCGGTCGGTAGAATGGAACGTCCACGAGGTATGGATATCGTCATACTTCTCACAGAGATTCTTCACATAACTCTCGCACTTCTCGCGCACCTTCGACTTCTTCAGCGTCCAGCTTCCATCCTTCTTCGTCAGCCACTTCGAGAGGGTTTTCGCGTCAATCGTCTTCGTTGACCCGTCATAGAAGTGATATTCGATGGTCGTGCTCAGGAACTGGTTGAGCTTGTTTGCCTGCTTGCGCAGCGTCTCATCGTCTGAAGTAATCTCCGGCACCTCATACGCACCGTCCACCGAATCCAGATTGATCGATGTCTTTCCGGCCGCTGCCGCTGCTGAGATGGCTTCAGCTGCCTTGCTGACAGCCAGCTGATCCCCCTGTGTCTCCGGTTCAATTGAGATCAGATAGTCCTTCCCCAGCGTCAGCTTCGCGTCGGTCGGTGCGGTCCCCTTCTTCACTTCCGGCAGAGCTTTCAGGGTCTTCGCCAGCGTCTTCGCATCACTGGAAACTCCGCTGCTCACCGTACATTCGGTCTCGCCGCCCATCGCGCCGCGCAGCCAGCCGAAACGGTTCTGCCGCGCAAGCAGCTCTTCCACTTCATTCGTGGACTGGTACTCCGCTCCGAGCTGATCTGCCTTCAGTTTCTCCGAGCTGCCGCCCCGGAACGCCACATCAATCACGTAACTGGCCGCGTTCTGCTTCAGAGCCTCCTGCACCTGCGAGGCAGTCATCCCGCCGACATCGATGCCATTGATCTTCGTACCGGGGATGAATTCTTCCTTATAACGGTCAGAATAGGCGATAAACGCGCCGCCAAGCACAATCAGAACGGCACAGAGAACCAACGTGACGGCACTGACTACGCGCGCCGCGCTGTGCTTTTTTGAACCATCCGAAGTATCCCTGCTCTTCTTTTTTCTACTGTATGTCTTCTTTACCTTTGACTCTGACATATTCCATCTCCTGCCGTGTCCGGCTCCCCTCATCCGGCTGGACATCAGCTCTATCATGATAGCATACTTTTATGGCAAACGGAATGAAGAAAACGTAGGGAAAATAGTAAGATTTTATGAAGATGAGCCGCTTCATTTTCCAGTCGCACTGGCAGAAAAAACGTGCTATATTAGTAACAAATGTGCCGCCCGGAAGCTTCTCCGTTTTTAGAAACTCTTCGGGCGGGATTTCATTCTCATTTCTATCTGCAAAGGAGACCATCATGGAGAATATCAGCAAAGTCAGAATCGGCATCGTAGCAGTCAGCCGGGACTGTTTCCCAGCTTCTCTTGCCGTCGGCCGCCGGGAGGCCCTGGTCAGAGCCTATCAGCAGGCTTACGATGCCAATGAGATCTACGAGTGCCCGATCTGCATCATCGAATCAGAGACGGATATGCTGAAAGCGCTTGACGACATCAATGCACACGGATGCAACGCGCTGTGCGTGTATCTCGGCAACTTCGGCCCTGAGATCTCTGAGACCATGCTGGCCAAGTACTTCGACGGTCCGAAGATGTTCTGTGCCGCAGCCGAGGAATCTCAGTCGGATCTGATCGACGGCCGGGGTGATGCCTACTGCGGCATGCTGAACGCAAGCTACAATCTGGCGCTCCGCAGCGTGAAGGCCTACATTCCGGACTATCCGGTCGGTGATGCTGCAGAATGCGCACAGATGATTCATGAGTTTCTCCCTGTCGCGCGCGCAGTCATCAGCCTTCATGAGCTCAAGCTGATCAGCTTCGGACCGAGACCGATGAATTTCCTGGCCTGCAACGCGCCGATCCGCAAGCTCTATGACCTCGGCGTGGAAGTAGAAGAGAATTCGGAGCTTGATCTGTTCGAGGCTTATCACAAGCACGATGGAGACAAGCGCATTGCCGAAGTCGCTGAGGATATGAAGAAGGAACTCGGCGATGGGGCAGGGAATAACGCCGGTATGCTGCCGAAGCTCGCGCAGTACGAGATCACGCTGCTCGACTGGATTGAGGAACACAAGGGCAGCCGGAAGAATGCGGTGATCGCCGGCAAATGCTGGCCGGCTTTCCAGACGCAGTTCCACTTTGTTCCCTGCTATGTGAACTCCCGCCTTGCCGGCCGGGGAATCCCGGTATCCTGCGAAGTGGATATCTATGGCGCCCTGTCTGAGTACATCGGAACCTGCATCTCCGAGGACGCGGTAACGCTGCTCGACATCAACAATTCGGTGCCGAAGGACATGTACCAGGAATCGATCAGCGGAAAGTTCCCCTATAAGCAGACGGATACCTTCATGGGATTTCACTGCGGCAATACCTGCTCTACCAGGATATGCCATCCGCACCTGAACTTCCAGCGCATTATGTCCCGCACCCTTCCCCGCGAGTACACGGACGGCACTCTGGAAGGCGATATCCAGCCTGGTGATATCACGTTCTACCGGCTGCAGTCGACGTCGGACAATATTCTCCGCGCTTATGTGGCTGAGGGCGAGGTACTTCCGGTCGCGACGAAGAGCTTCGGATCGATCGGCGTGTTCGCGATTCCGGAGATGGGACGGTTCTACCGCCATGTGCTGATCGAGAAGAATTTCCCGCATCATGGCGCTGTGATGTTCGGACATTACGGAAAGACGCTGTACCGGGTCCTGCAGTATCTGGGTGTCGAGAACGAAGAAATCGGATTCAACCAGCCCGCCGGCATGCGCTATCCGGGAGAGAATCCGTTCGCCTGAGCCGGCTGCACCGCATCACGCTTCCCGGATTACCTTCCACTCCCCGATCAGACGATCGAGACTCCACGCCGCATTGGCGGAACTGGTGGAAGGGAGCCGGACTGCGGGACGCCCCACCACCGGTTCCGTATATCGATGGTACATCTTCCAGGCAGTTCCGCCGTTTGTGAAGATACGTCGGATGTCCGCCCCGCTGAGAATCGGTCGCAGATCGTTCGGAACGACATCCCGAATGCTGCTGTCCGAGGATCCGGTGATGCGGCAGGACGCGATAACGTCCCAGGCAGCAATGTGATTCCGGAGCAGGAAAGATTTTCTCTCCGGGATGGTCATTGGAACCTCTTCCTTAAACAGCGCAGCGAGTACCTTCCAGTACCGGTTCTGGGGATGACCATAGAAGAACATCATTTCCCGGGATTTGACCGACGGAAAACTCCCAAGAATCAGAATCCGGGAATGTTCGTCCCAGACCGGCGGAATCGGATGAATGATGAACTGTTCCTCAGCCATAATACTCTTACTCCTTGAATAAAAAGGGATGGACATCTTCGCCCATCCGCTTCACCACATCAACGTCCGGCGGGAAACTGCCGGACATATTTTTTCTCACTGCCTATTGCATGTTCCGCCTTTTCTGCCGGCGTGCTTATGTTAAACGGAAGAACGGCGGCTTTCGCCGCGGTCCTCCCCCTTCCTGCCGGCGTACTCCCGGGAGACGGCATCAGCCGCGGACCTTCCTGCATCTGTCAGATCGCTCTCAGGAAACAACTTCAGCCCGCATGCTTTCCTGGTTCTTCCTGCGCGCTTTTGGAAAGTGGCGCATGGTCATCCGATGCAGCCAGCGACTGAGCGCGCTCCATCTGCACATAGAGGCCATTCTTCGCGAGAAGCTCCAAGCGGGAGCCCATCTCCGCGATGTGATGCCCCTCGATCACGGCGATGCAGTCGGCATTCTGGATCGTGGAGAGCCGATGCGCAATGATCAGACTGGTCTTCCCGGCGGAGAGCCTGGCCAGACTCTCCTGAATCTTCTGCTCCGTCACGCTGTCCAGAGCGGACGTAGCCTCATCCAGAATCAGAATCGGCGGATTTTTCAGGAAAACGCGTGCGATTGAGATTCTCTGCTTCTGGCCGCCAGACAGCACGACGCCACGCTCTCCGATGTTCGTGCTGTAGCCGTCCGGCATGTTCAGGATCTCCTCGTGAATGTCCGCTGCCCGGGCTGCCTGCATGACTTCCTCATCCGTGGCTTCCGGCCGGCCATAGCGGGTATTCTCCATCACTGTACCGGCAAACAGGAACACATCCTGCTGGATAATGCCGATATTCTTCCGCAGACTTTCCTGAGTAAGGCTCCGGATGTCGTGCCCATCGATGCTCACGCTCCCGCCCGTTACGTCGTAAAACCGCGGCAGAAGATGACACATGGTGGTCTTGCCGCTGCCGGATGGGCCGACCAGCGCGAATATTTCTCCCGGCGCGATGTCCACGCTGACATCTATCAGGACCTCTGTCCCGTCCTCATAGGCAAAGTTCACGTGATCATAGACAATATGGCCCTTCACATGATCCAGCGGAACCGCATCCGGCGCGTCCTTGATCTCCGGTTCCGTCCGCATGATCTCCAGGAAACGTGAGAAGCCGGCCGTTCCCTGGGTATAGATCTCCATAAACTGCGCGAATTTGCGGATCGGGGTCGTGAACGTCGCGACATAGAGGGTAAATGTCAGCAGATCGACGAGATCGAGCGTGCCGTGCATGATCTGCAGGCCTCCGAACGCAATGACTGCTGCCTGCATGATGCCGATTGTCACCTCGATGCCGGCATTGAAGCGGCCCATCGCGCTGTAATAGCTCACCTTGCTCCGCTTGAAATTCTCATTCGCCCTGGCGAATTTTTCCTCTTCCTTCTCTTCATTGGCAAATGCCTTCGAGACACGGATTCCGGAAATGCCGCTTTCAATCGCGGCATTGATTTCACCGGTCTTCTGCTTCACCTTCCGATTGGCCTCGCGCATTTTCACGCGCTGACGGCTGGTATAGAGCAGGCAGACCGGGATCAGCACCACGAGAATGAGTGTGAGCCGGACGTTGATCGTAAACAGAATGGCCAGCGCCCCTATGATCGTCAGTGAGCAGGTCAGGATGTTCTCCGGACCATGGTGTGCCAGTTCCACAATTTCAAACAGGTCATTGGTCACCCGGCCGAGCAGAACGCCGGTCCGGTTTCGGTCAAAGAAGCTGAATGACAGCTCCTGCATATGATCAAAGACATCCTCACGCATATCCGCTTCGACCAGAGTGCCCATACCGTGTCCGATTACGGTGATCTTGTACATCGCATAAGCGCGCGCCAGATAACTGACAAGAACCGCTGCCATGACACCGAAAAATGCGCCGTACATCTTCTGCGGCAGCAGAGTCCGCATCGCGGTCCTTGTCACATATGGGAACATCAGATCAACCGCTGCTACCAGCACGGAGAGAATCATGTCCGCCGCGAACAGACGACCGTGAGGCCGGATGTAGGACATAAAGATCGCCAGATCCGGCCGGCTGAAATTCTTTTTTGCCGGATCTGCTTTCTCCTTTTTCATTCCGTAATCCTGTTCCTCTCATTGTAGATGAGTGCCATGAGGACAAGATCCTCGTCGGTGGGGTTGTCGATGCCATGGCTCTGTCCAACCGTGATGTAGCAGACATCCCCCGGCCCAACCGTGACCTGAGAGCCATCTGTGTCGTGAAAGATGCCATGTCCCTGCAGAATAAAGTACTGTTCCGTCTCGCCAATATGCTGGTGATATCCGATGGATGAGTGCGGCCGGATCTTCACCATCGCGTACATCCGGCCATGTCCAAGAAGTTCCTCCCTGGAGACAATGTCATGAATCTCACAGGTGCCAGTGCCGTGCTGCAGAGCTTCCACCGTGCGGACCTTTGTCTTTCTTACCATGTTTTTCTCCTCTTCCCGCGTGGGCAGTGTCAGTTTCACCACCTGTTTCTCGCTTCAACGCCTTGATTGTGAGCGCTTTAATTTCAAAGTACCGCAATTACTCCTGCTCTTTTTCCTCTCCGCCGCCGATCAGTTTGTGTCCGGTGATGATCGCCATAACCATACCAACAAGAGCGACACATGCCCAAAACTGATGCTGTTTCAATATCTTTTTCATCGCTGATCTCCATTTTCAAAAAGCACGATGCTTCCTTGTCTGCTGATGTCTGTCCTTGATCCAAAGAACATGGATCTCCACAACTGTCCTGTGGACTTCGCTTGTCTGACCAGGCAGCTCAACCGAAAAGGCGGTCCTGGCGGAATCTGTCCGCCGAGACCGCCTCTGCCGTCTGCATACGGCCAGGCGGATTATGTCCGACTGGACCTTCTCTTCCGGCTGCACAGGGCCCACTGGATTATGCCCGGCAGGCCTCGTAAATCTTCACCATGTCATCAAAATTCAGTTCGCGGAACGACCCGATCGTTCTTGTCCGGTCGAACGAGCACTCCGTCGCCAGCGCGGTGATCTCCTCATCCGTCGGCTCATGACCGATCAGCTCAGCCAGCGTGAGCGGCATGCCGAGACTCTTGAAGAAAGCATTGGTCTTCTCGATTCCTTCCTCTGCTGCTTTCCAGTCATCCGGCTCGGTGATTCCGAATACCTTCCGCGCGTACTGCGCAAAGCGGGCTGTATTCTGTCCCATCACATAGTGTGCCCAGGCCGCCCATACTGCGGTCAGCGTAGCGCCGTGTGTGGAATCATACAGCGCGGAGATGGCCATGCCCAGCTGATGGCAGGACCAGTCTCCCTGCCGGGGAGTATCTCCCTGGGAACCGAGTCCCGTCAGGCCGATGTGGGAAACGCTGCCGCACCACATGATCTCACTCATCGCCTCGTAGTCGTGCGGATCCGCAACGCCCTTCGGGCCGTAGCAGATGATGTCGCGGAAAAGTCCCTCTGCCATCTCATCAGTCAGGTGATTGCCGAGGATCTTCGCGAAATAGCGCTCTGACGTATGCATGAAGATGTCCGCCGCACCGGCACCGATCTGCCAGACCGGCAGCGTCATGGTCAGTTCCGGATTCATGATCGTAAAGCAGCAGCGGTTGATGTCGTTCTGAATGCCGCGCTTTGTCGGCGGAACCTTCTCATCATTGGTCAGGACGGCGGAATCACTGGTCTCGGAGCCAGCCGCGGAGATGGTCAGAATCGCGGCATGCGGAACGCTTTTCACGAGCGGGGCCTTCTTTGACCAGAAATCCCAGACCTTGTATTCCGGGCTGGCCAGCGCCAGCGCCACTCCCTTTGCGGTGTCGATGACGCTGCCTCCGCCCACCGCAAGGACAAAATCCGCACCGAATTCTCTGGCGGCGTCCGTCATCTTCTGAGCCAGGCTGACCCTCGGATTCGGCACCACACCGCCCATCGCAAGGGAGGCAAGACCGGCGGCATCAAGGCTCGCCTTCACGCGGTCCAGCAGACCGCTCTTCACTGCGGAATGACCGCCATAGACGATGAAAACGCGGCTTCCGCCGTACTTTTTCACAAGTTCACCGGTCTGGCCTTCTGTGCCCTTGCCGAACACGATCTCCGTCGGTGAATAATAATTAAACTTCTCCATCTCTTCCTCCCGGGGCGCATCCGCGTCCCTGTGATTCATATGATTTTCCGTTCCTGCCCCTGCAGGAGCGTTTCTTCCTTCTGCGCGAGATAGCGAATCACATCGCGCCTTGTGACGATGCCGATGAATACATTCCGGTCATCTACGACAGGTACAAAATTCTGCTGGGTAATGACGTCAATCAGACTGTCCATGCTCGCAGTAATCCGCACGGGAGGATACTCCTTGCGGCGGTGTATATCGGAAATCTTCTTCTCCCTCAGGCTCTCGATCATACCATCACCGCCAGCGTTTCCCCCTTCCGCTTCATCGAATGCTTCCTTCTCGGCCAGTCCGTATATCTCCCACAGGAAATCGCCTTCGCTGATCGTGCCCACGTATTCGCACTTCTGCGACAGCACCGGAATGGCGGCGAAACCGCTCTTGCGCATCTTGCGCAGGCCGGTCATCGCACTGTCCTCTTCGCTGAGATAAGAAACATTCATCTTGGGTTGCAGAAATGATGAGATATTCATAATCACAGTCCTCCTGCTGCTGTTGTCTCTCTATGTCATCATACTCCAGTCAGCCGGAAAAAATAATAGCCATTATATGAATAATCACGAAATTTCTGTGAAATGGCAGATCAGGATTCAGCGTCGCGCTTCGCCGTGGCCTTCTCCAGGCGGTAGATCTCATACGCCGAAGCTTCCGCCCACTCCTTGCTGACCGCACTGCTGTGCTTCGTGTCAAAGGTGTAATGCTCCTTCAGGTAACTGATCAGGAAGCTGGTCACCTTGCGGGCACCCCAGGAATTCACATGGCAGCTGTTGTAATAATCCGTGTCGAAGTCCAGACCGATCTCGTCATAATAGTGATTCAGGTTCAGAAACGGGAATCCGTACTCCGCGATCCTGTCGGCAATGGTATTGTTCATCGCCGCCTGCTCTCTGGTCAGCGTGCAGGGAGACTCCATAAAGAGAACCGGCACTTCATGATCCCGGCAGTACTCCAGCAGGCGAGTCAGCGCCTTCTCCTTCTCTGGGTCCAGCTCTCCCCGCCAGGTCACATCCTCATAGGAAGAAGGGCGTTCCATGGGCTCAATGCGAAATACATCATCCCATCCCATCATCGGAAGTTTCTCTTTGTTGTCAATATAGGCCAGCTGGTCTGCCGTGAGATTTTCCCAGTTGTCATGATACATCAGCAGATCAAACTCCGTATTCAGGAAATCCTGCATCGGCACCAGTGTGCGGACCGTCTGATCCCGTACCAACGAGAAATTCATGCCATCGGTGACGCGGTGCGCATAGATCAGCCGGTCGTCCGCATTGTATTCCACCAGTGCATCCCGCACTTCGATGATAAAAAGTTCCGGGGACTGGGTCTTTTCCGCTTCTTCGATGATATACGGATAGGAGGCCATCGGCATGGCACCGACTGAGAGGTTATAGGACGTGATTCCGGTGTTCTCCCAGATCCACGGATTGTTGATGAACCGATAGGCTGCGCTGTTTCCGATGCAGATCATATCCAGGGAATTTTTCTCCATCGAATAAAATTCCGGAAAAACCCATCGGTAATTGCCGTAATCATCCGGACGCAGCAGATAAGTGATATGAATCAGGGAAAAGGCCAGGATCGCCAGAAAAAGGGCGGATCCCAGAACGCGCTGGATGATTCCGGCTGCTCTCTTCGGCCTCCCCCTGGTTTCTGTCTGTTGTGTTGTCATCCGCGTCTGATCCATCTCATGCTCCATTTCGTGACAGAACTCAGTTACTGTTGTCTCTGCCGCATACTCGCAGCGGTTCGGTTGCAGGTGCCAGCGCATCGTACTATAATGAAGTGGCACGGCCGGCCGGTTCCCGGAGAAGGAAAGTCGGAAGGAAACAACAGACTTAGCCAGGTTCTGGAGCAAACACTATCTTATCCCGTCAGAAAACCGTGGCTGCCGGCTGGGCCGCCCAGGCGGGTCTTCTGGACCTGCCTTTTCTTTTTCACCCCGCTTTGTCGGACGTTCTTTCCGAAGCCTCTCCCGCTGTCCGGCAGGGATTCAGCCGGATCAGCCGGACTTCGTTGCGGGGATCCGGGCGCAGCAGAATATCTGCGTCCATGACCTGTCTGTTTCCATAATTCGAAAGAAGAATCCTCGCCGGATTTTCTCCCCAGCCCGTGATCGTCATCCAGTGCCAGGTATCCTCATCGATCTCCGGCGCCGTGTGGCCCAGAACAAGAAGAGCGAGCGGCTGTCCTTCCTCAATGGCGCGCCGCACAAACTGCCACGGCTCCTCCGCGCTGGTCCAGCCGCAGATCGTCTCCGGCTGAAGCGACCACCCATGCTCCCCGGCATAGTGCTGGAAGCGCTCCAGGTACGTGCTGACATGAGGGAATCCTTTGATCCCGGGGCGCATCCGGCGGTACATATCCTTCTGAAGCTTCAGCCAGGTCTCCAGCCGGTATACGGGAACATCCCCCTCCATCCGGTCCGGTTCCACGCCGATCCGGAAGAAAGCGGCCAGATTCGAGGCGGAAACAGAGGCGCAGCCCGCGAGACGGGCCCAGTGTCTGGAAAACCACTTCTGGGAACCCCCGTAAGCCCTCTTCCCCGGCTCTCGGTTTTCTTCGCGGATCCGGCTATCGTCCGGACGGACTTCGATCTCCGGAAAGCCTCGAAGCTCTCTCATCTGACTTTCTGCTGCTGCGCTCATCCCATCGTAACCATCAGGATCAGTCCTATTATCATCAGCACCGCGCCGAAAACGGCAACGCCGGTCAGAATGAAAAACGGTGCCCGTCTCTCGTCACGGTCATCATCTTCCCAGTCTGCTGTGGGCATTTCTCTCATCTCTTCCGCCACAGGCATCCTCGGCCGCTCTTCCGCCGCGGGCATCCTTGGCCTCTCTTCCGCCGCAGGCATCTCCGGCCTCTCTTCCGCCGCTTCAGCGCCGACCTTCACTCCACAGCGCGGACAGAACTTCGTTCCGGGGTCAAGACGTGCTCCACAATTTGTGCAGAATCTGGGAGTTTCTGCGAATTTTTCCCCACATTCTGCGCAGAATTTCGCGTTATCCTCATTCTCATAACCACAGGAAGGGCATCTTTTCATGATCGTTCTCCTCCTGCACATTCGTGCTCATGCAAATGCAGCGGCAGCCGGTCCGGCCGCCGCTGCATCTTCCAGGCATTAACCGGCCGCTGTCCCGGCTCACTCTCTGCGGTAAAGTTCCGCGAGACGGTCAACTGCCTCCTTGGTATTCTCATAGGTGCCAAACGCCGTGATCCGGATAAATCCTTCTCCGTGCGGGCCGAAGCCGGAGCCCGGAGTGGTCACTACATTGGCATCCTCCAGGAAATGATCGAAGCACTCCCAGCTGTTTCGTCCGCCAGTCGTGCGAAGCCAGATATAGGGCGCGTCCACACCGCCGAAGACCTCGTAGCCGGCTGCCTGCAGATGTTCACGGATATAGCTCGCATTGCGCATGTAATAGGCAACCTGCTGTCTGGTCTGTGCCTGCCCCTCCGGAGAATATACCGCTTCGCCGGCCCGCTGCACGATATACGGCGCACCATTGAACTTCGTTCCATGGCGGCGCAGCCACAGCGAATGAAGCTCTATCTCGCGCTCACCGTCATCCGTCTTCACGCGGCACACCAGGTCATGCGGAACAATCGTCGCACCGAGGCGCGTTCCGGTAAAGCCGGCATTCTTCGAGAAGGAGCGGATCTCAATGGCGCAGGTTCTCGCGCCGCTGCATTCATAGATGGAATGCGGCACATCCGGCTCCGTGATATATGCTTCATACGCGGCGTCGTAGATGATGACGCTGCCATGTGCGTTCGCATAATCCACCCACTGCTGCAGTCTCTGACGGGAGAGCGCAGTTCCGGTGGGATTGTTCGGGGAGCAGATGTAAATCAGGTCCGGAACCTGATCTTCCGGGGGAACCGGAGCGAATCCGTTCTCCTGCGTGCAGGGCAGATAGATCACGCCGTCAAAATATCCTGTATTTTCATTGTACTTTCCGGTGCGCCCGGCCATGACATTCGTGTCAAGATAGACCGGATAGACGGGGTCGCAGACCGCCACCTTCGCGTTCGGTCCGAAGATCTCCTGAATATTGCCGGAATCGCTCTTGGCGCCGTCGGAGATGAAGATCTCATCGTCCGCGATATCACAGCCTCTGGCCGCGAAATCGTGCTCACGCATCTTCTCGCGCAGGAATTCATATCCATTCTCCGGGCCATAGCCGCGGAATGTCGCCGCGTCACCCATCTCATCGACGGCGCGGTGGAGTGCCTCGATCACAGCCGGGCAGAGCGGCTGCGTGACATCGCCGATGCCGAGCCGGATGACGTTCCTGTCCGGATGCGCTTCCTGATAGGCTGCCACCTTCTTCGCGATGGTGGAGAACAGGTAGCTTCCCGGAAGCTTCAGATAATTCTCATTGATGGTAAACATAATGATCTCCATTCCGCCGCCGTCAGCCAGCGGCTCAACTCAACAGGGAAGCGGCTCTTGCAAGCCGCCATTCTCCCGGTGGTATTCCCGCCGCGCCGGCCTACCGGCCTGCTGCGCAGCAGATACTTCCTCTCTTCATCAGTCCGCGCTCTGCGGCTTCGCTCCTCCCCCGAGTTCCATTCGCTCCTTGGAATAGACATCCGGGACCTCCGTCGGGTAGATGCCGTCGAAGCAGCCGCAGCAGAAATTCTCCTTCTTCGATGCATCTCCGCCGGCAGCCAGCAGCTTTGCTGCATCCTCCGACAGATAGCCGAGGGAATCCGCCCCGATGATCTGAGCGATCTCATCCACAGAATGATGACATGCGATCAGATTCTCTCTGGAGTCGATATCCGTGCCATAATAGCAGGGATTCAGGAAAGGCGGCGAGGAGATTCGCATATGAACTTCCTTCGCCCCAGCATCGCGCACCAGGCGGATCAGCCGTGCGGACGTTGTGCCGCGAACAATCGAATCGTCGACAAGAATCACCCGTTTTCCGCGCAGTACACTGCCGATCGCATTCAGCTTCAGGCGCACGAGATTCACTCTCTCCTGCTGCGTCGGCGCGATGAACGTACGCCCGATGTATTTGTTCTTGATCAGGCCGATGGAATAGGGGATCCCGGATTCCCGGGAGTACCCGAGCGCGGCGTCCAGACCGGAATCCGGTACGCCGACTACAATATCCGCATCCACAGGGTGCTCTTTCGCGAGCGCACGGCCGGCGCCGACGCGGAAATCATGAGCGAAGACCCCGTCAATGCAGGAATCGGGCCTCGAAAAATAGATATATTCAAAGATACAGTGTGAGCGCTTCTTTACATCGCCGCAGTGACGGCGGTCGGAACGAATTCCGTTCTTGTCGCAGACGATGATCTCACCAGGATCCAGATCCCGCACGAACTCTGCGCCGACGGCATCGAGTGCGCAGCTCTCGGAAGAGAACACCACGCCGCCATCCGGCAGTTTGCCGTAGCAGAGCGGCCGGAATCCGTGCGGATCCCGGCAGGCAATCATCTTCGCGGGGGACATGATCACCAGGGAATAGCTTCCATGGAAGAACGGCATCGAGCGGCTCACCGCCTCCTCGATGGATCCGCACTTCAGTCTCTGTCTCGTGATGATATAGGCGATGACCTCGGTGTCGCTGGTAGAATGGAAGATACATCCTTCCATCTCAAGCTCCTGACGAAGTGCCAGCGAATTCACGAGATTGCCGTTGTGACAGACCGCCAGCTGCCCCTTTACGTGGCGAACTAGCATCGGCTGCGCATTCTCTCTTGTGACGCTGCCGCTCGTCGAATAGCGATCATGGCCGATTGCCATCGTTCCGGTTCCCAGCCTGGTCAGCGAATCCCGGTCAAATACTTCATGCACGAGTCCGAGATCCTTGCTGCAGGTAATCACGCGGTCCTTGTTCACAGCGATTCCGGCGGCCTCCTGGCCGCGGTGCTGCAGCGCCGTCAGTCCGCAGTATACCAGGTGCGCGACATCGCCCTCCTGTGGCAGTCTGACTCCGAAAACGCCGCACTCCTCATGAAGTTCCGGCTTATCGTCTCTCTCTCCGGTCATGCTGTTTCCTCCCGGGTTCCCATATAGACCCGAAACGACGCTCCCAGAAGCAATTCCGAAGGCGCCGTCTGCTGCAACTTTGATTGAAATTATCGATTCTGCCCTGCGCCGCTGCGAAACGGATCCGCGGTCGACATCACATGCATATAAAAATTATATCGTATTTCATTGGTATGTCAAGGCAAATGACGGTTTCCCGGAAGTCCTGCTGTTCCTGGTATTGTCACAATTTTACGATATTCTTTCATCTGATGTTTCTCCTGCCCTTGCTCCCTCGCCGCGTCCGCCTGGTCTTTCCTCTGCTCTATTGCCGGCATACGCAAAAGGAAGTTCCCAGCGCGGCAGCTGCGCCGCGCTGGGAACTTCCTGCAGAAAAAGGGATCTTTCACCCGCATCCGGATTCCCGTACTGACTGCGTCACTGCGGATTTCCGCCTTCTGCCGGTTCATTCCAGAACAGATCGGCGCGGATCGAAGCAACCTCTTTGCCGTAGAAGAAAAACTCCGCACCGCGGATGTCATCAAAGTAAACCGGCGCTTCTGCGTTGATCTCCAGGCAGGTGATATTCTTCGCCGTCACAGTGACGGTCTCGGCGAGGCTGCAGTAATGCGCCTCCGGCACCGTCATAAAAATCTTCGGCGGAGTCTCTTCTCCGTCATACGGCATCACCTGGAACCAGATCGTCTTCACCCCGCCCGGCTCATTCTTCCAGTGCATCTGCAGGAAATGGTGCCGCCGCAGACCATACTGCAGAAGATAATCCAGAGAATGAATCCTGACGCAGCGGATCTTTCTCTGATATGAGGACAGCGGAAGCACCTGCGCGATGGACTGACTGACTCGCCTTTCCAGGGCATCATCTCCGTAAAAATCTGCCTCATGCCGCCTCATGCGGATGGCGAACTGCGCCTGCAGGTAATAGTAGTACGCTCCGTCCGGACTTGGCTCCGGGCTGGACACATCCTGTCCGGTTCGAAGCAGATCTCCCTGCCGGACCGCGATATCCGCGAACGCAGAGCGAAATTGCCCATGCCGGATATCGCCCAAAGACTTCCGGTACAACTCATGGATCAGGTGCGTGGCAATCTCCGGGCTTTTCACGGTCCCATGCCCGGACAGGAACAAATCCGCCAGCTGATAGCCGGACTCCGGATTGCCGCCGGCCGCCCCAATGGAGAACATCCGGAACGCCTTCTCATATTCCGGCTCACCGTCATGCACCCGCCCATAGCGGTAGATGTGTCCCAGGGAATTCGCATAATCCGGGCTGGGCCGGATCTCCATCAGCCGCGTCAGGCAATCATGGGAAGCCTGCCAGTCCGCGTCATACACGGAATTTCCGCCGTAGCAGGCATATGCCTTCTTCTCCAGCGCCTCGGGGTCCGATCGTTCAACAAGCGCGTCCACTACTTTCCGGTAGATGCACCTGATCCGTGAATCCGCGGCGGCAATCTTCTCATCGCTTCTCCAGCATGCCAGGAAATGCTTCATCTGGCGCCAGGTCATATCCCGTTCGGTATCCGGCCGATCCCGCTGCTGGAGGTAAACCTGAATTTCCTCCCGGCATTCCTGAAGCGATACATCGCCGAACTGATCGTACTTCGTGCCCAGCATCCCCCAGACCGTCCGGAATACACTGCGCGCATCCGGAATGCCATCATCCTCTTCATCCGGGACACCGGGCCGTTCCATCCGGACGTACCGGTAGAGCTCTTCTTCCAGCCCCCAGTACCAGAGTCCTGCATTCTGATCCTTCGGATTCTCCGGCAGACGACCGAGCGCTGCCGTCAGATCATCCAAAGTCATCGTATACACTTCCGGGCAGTCAATATTTCCATATTCCCGGCCGCCGCGCAGCTGCGCATAGGATATCCCGTACCGGCAGAACTGCTTCAGTTTTTCCCGGCTGACCCGCACCGGAGGTACGAATTCCCATGTTCTTAACGCCACCATGTCCTGCTGCCCGGAGAGCGGTCCATCCACATAGAGGACCTGTGCCTGTTCTCCCCTCACCTCATAGACAATGGCATACTGATACTCTTCCCCATCTCTGCGGCGAACCCAGTCTCCCGACTCCAGCGCATACATCACCACCACTCCTTCCCGAGAACCCCCGCTCTCAGCAGCCTGAAAACCACTGGACATACGTAGTCTGAAAATTCTGCCATCAGAATTTTCACTTTACTGGATAGTTTCATCATACCCGATGGAATTCTAGATGTCCAGAAGAGAGGGGAATGGCAAGGGTGGGATTTTGGCGCCAATATTCCGCTGCTTCGCCACAATACAGCGAGAAGTTGCGAAGCTCCCGGCAGCTGGTTTCTTTGTCAAACTTCGCGGCAAATTGCTCAGGTAGAAGGTTCCAGACGAATCACCGAAGAGTGGAACAGATAGGGGTAGATCACTTCCGAATTTTCAACTGGATTTCCCGTCTTATGCTCGTACTTTCGCTCGAACAGCTCCAGCATCCGGATGGAAAGCTTCATATAATCCCGGTTGTAAACCTCATCCAGATCACAGGTGAGATGCTCATCAAGCTTCCGCAGCCGGTAAATCAGTGTGTTCCGGTGAATATAGAGCTTGGATGATGTCTTGCTCTGAGACCGCTCATTGTTCAGATATTCTTTCAGCGTATCAAACAGCTGATCCTTATCATCGATCTTCATCTTCCAGAGCTGCGCGATATCCGGATGCAGCGCCAGGAAAGCCTCGCCGAGCGAGGAAGATTCCATGATATACTCCATTGCATAATCATAAAACCGGAAATATCTCTGTTCCGGATTCAGGAGCTGCCCGTAACGGATCGCCGCAAGCGCCTGATCGTACAGCGCGCGCAGGCTGAAGATACTGGCACAGGTCAGACTGGTCCCCACCAGTAGATGATTCCGCTCGGCAAAAGCTTCGATAGAATCATCCTGGCTCTGCTGACATTTCGAGATATTACAGATCAGAATGACTTTTCCTTCCCGCCGGAAGGGCTCAGAACCCGGGACCTGATCCTTCAGTGTATTGGCAATCAGCCATTCATTCTGTTCATTCGGATGGGAAGCGGATTCGGGGAAGGCGAACACAAGGACCTGATAATCATCCTTCTCCTCCCAGTGATAGTATCTGAGCTGACTGTTCACCAGATCCGGTGAAACCTGCGCTCCGGTGAGCATACTCTCCAGAGCATTCAGATTCGGGAGAGCCCTCCCGCTCTGTCCCTCTTCTTCGTACATCGGAAGGCGAAGAATATTCCCCAGAAGATCCATCACCTGATAATCACCCGGATTCACCTGCCGCGACTTTTCCAGGAGAGTAAGCCTCCCGCAGAAGATGTCATGCACCCGGAGCTGAATACTGATGCCGGGAGTCTGGGCGCATTCCGCCGGGCGGAAATGCTGGGTTCCGTCAAGCAGAAGATGCTTATACCAGACGCCGCTGAACTGATTCAGCGCCGTGACGGAGCAGTATCCCCGGGTTTTCAGGTACTGCCATTCCTCATCCACTTCGTCCTCACTGTACTGGCTGCTGATCCCGAGCACCCGGTAATTGCCATTGATCAGAATCAGCGGATTATGGAAAACCGGATAGCAGAAATTGATTACCTGCGCGTAATCGTGATTGCGCACATACTCCTGTATCGTGGCAAACCAGTCATCGTAGTAATCAAAGGCGTCCTGACAGACCTCGACTACCTCGTTGACGTCAAGATCGTGAAACCGGATCGTATCTGCACCGCCCACACACACCACGTCATCTCCATCCGGCTGAACCACGACGCAGTTCGTGGAATAGGCCTTGCGCGCACTGCGAAAGAGCCGCGGTGCATCATCCCGGATGTGAAGTTCCGGCTCCAGAGCTTCCAGACGATTGGCTAACATCCACATACTGATTCTCATGACGGGTTCGTTCCCCCTTACGAAACGTCCAGCCGCACCTTTTGTCTCCTGCGGCGAAATATAAGATATCGTTATTAGTAGTTATTAGTATAACATATATTCCTGTGAGTTTCTGCACGCAAAAAGACATGTCAGCTGGGCCGACATGTCTTTGGGGCCTGCGCAGCAGGAGTTCCGGATGTTCTGGAGTCTGCCCGCACGTTTAACTTCTGTGATACAGCTTGTTGTAGTATTCGAGGGAATAATGGTACAGCTCATCCATCGCGGCCTGCTGCTGTCTGGGATCGGCCACTTTCAGCAGGCTGGCCAGCATGCGGCCGTGCCTGCCGTAGTGATCCACGAAATCCCGGACATAGCGCCGCGTCTCCTCTTCGCTGATGCCCGCAGGGATGTCCACGTCGAAGGCAAACGACAGCTTATCGTTGTACTTATAGAGCTCGTCATAAGGATTGGCGCGGTGCTGCGGACACCAGTAGTCGATCCCCATCTCCACCATCTCGGGGATGTACTGAATGTTTCTGCCGCAGGAGTGAAGCTCAATGAATTTCCCCTGCTTTTTCACCCAGCTGAGAAACTTCTTCTCATGCGGCATCAGCTGCTCGTCAAACATCTGGTTTGAGAAGAATCCCGACCGCTCCGTGCCCCAGTCGTCGTGATAGAGGACACCGTCAATCCGGCCATAGTACTGGAAGACCTTCTGCGTCGTCTCGATCTTATAGTCTGCCATCCTGTCGAAGAACTCATCCAGAAGCTCAGGCTCCTCATAGAACGCGATCAGCGATTCATCAAAAGGGATCAGCTCATGCAGACGCTCAAAGATCCCCTCCGTGCACTCGTAGATATGAACCCGCTCCGGATCCAGATTTCTCTGGATTTTCTTCCCGTCGGTCTCAAAATCCACCTCGGAGATATCCGGCCACTCCAGTTCATCCTTCCACCGGGAGAAATCGGATATGGTCCGCGTTCCGGGCTTCGTGATCATCCCGCCGGCGGAATCCACCATCTGCCAGTAGACGCCCCACCAGTCATAGCCGGTGACTTCCGGGACCGGATGCTCCTCGATGGTGTCCGGCCACACGATGCAGCTTTCCTGAAAATAACAAGGCATCCAGTACGGCTGATTCCCGGTCACGGCGCGAATGTAATTCTCCTTCACCGGGATCACCCGCTTTGGCATCGGTGGTTTGGGCATCTGCACCAGCGCCGGGAATGTCCCCGGCACCGTCCAGCTCTTCGAATAATCCCGCTCCGATGCGCGCTTCATAAATCTGCCTACCGCCATGCTCCTCACTCCTTTACTTCATCATCCCTCTGCCTGGATCGCAGCAGGCTGAACCTGAATGTCAGAAAGCCACCTTTCCGCATTATGCCAACACGGCACAATGCGGGCAGCGGCGATGGATTGGGTTAGCCTATGATAATTACGGATCGTTCCACGCTTCGCGTTCTCACGATCCTCCCGGCATTCGCATTCTCGTGCTGCTTCGCGGCACTTCATGCTCATGTCGGGGCGTGTCTTAAAATCACCCGCCCACTTTTGTGCAGGCACAACGTGGGCTGTGATTTTAATCCACTGTAATTATCATAGTTTAGATAGTCAGAACCGATAACGTGCAGTTTGTACAAAGAAAAAGGGGAGAAAAATAAGAGGAATTAGGCAGAAAAGTCTCCCGCCTGGTTCATGCTGATACGGAGCAGTCTTCGCATGTCTTCCGGGAGCGGTGCCGTCAGGCTGATGGGAGCACCGGTAAATGGCTGCCGGAAAGTCAGGGATACGGCGTGGAGTGCGGCTCGCCCAATCAGGTCACTGGTGCCGCCGTACATCACATCCCCGAGCAGCGGATGCCCGATCGCCGCCATATGCGCGCGGATCTGGTGCATCCGTCCGGTATCGATGCGGACACGGATAAAAGTGACTCCGGAAGACGAAGCAGCTTCAGCGGGCTGCTGCAGTTCTGGCTCCGGGCAGGCACGGAAGAGGGCCTCTTCTTCCTCTGGAGAGAGAACCTGGTAATGCGTCACCGCGTATTTTCCTTCGTCGGAGATGATGACGCGGCAGACATTATCCGGATCCCGGTGGATCGGCAGATCGATGGTTCCCGTCTTCTGCGGGAGCGTACCGGTAACGGCAGCAATATACTCTTTGCGCAGGAGTTTCCGCTCCCGCTGGCGGACCAGCCGTCCTGCGGCAACCTGGTTTTTCGAGAACAGAATCACGCCGGAGGTCGCCGCATCCAGACGGCCAGCGGCACGCACGCGAATCATCTCCTGCTTCTGGCTGAAGTAATAGAGAAGCATATTGACCAGAGTGTCATCCTGGTGCATGCCGGCCGGATGAGTGGGAACACCAGCGGCCTTGTTCACGGCGATCAGATCCTCGTCCTCATAGAGGATATCCAGAGGTGCCGGATTCAGCGCAATTGGTTTTCCTTCTTTCGCGGAAGACTCAAGCTCCACCTCTACTATATCTCCGGGAACAAGCCGGTACGTGACATATTTCTTCTCCCCGTTCACGAGGATGCCGCGCGGGCGGTACTTGAGCTGGCGGATCTGCCGCCTGGTAAGGCCTGCCGTCAGGCGGAGATAATCACCGAGGATCACTGGAGCCGTCGCCATCAGGCGCAGAGTACGCTGATCCGGTCTGCTGTTTTCTGTCATGCGCCCTGCCCCCTCCCGGACGCCTGCAGGAAGCTTTCCGCAAGGATCCGGTCTTCCGGTGTGGTCACCTTGAGATTCGTGTAATCCGCTTCCACCAGCCGGACTGGTACTCCAGCAAGCTCCAGCAGGCTGCAGTCATCCGTAATTCCGGGCGATGTACCGTATTTCCGGTGTGCCGCAAGAAGGACTTCCCGGTGAAAGCACTGCGGGGTCTGCACGATCCAGGTATGCGCGCGATCCGTCGTCTGCGTCACGAGACCGCGGTCATCGCTGATCTTGATGGTATCCTTGGAGCGGACTGCGGCAGTACAGCCGGCAAATTCCGACATCGTTTCGATACAGCGGGTCACGTAGGAATCCCGGATCATCGGGCGGGCTCCATCCTGGATCAGGACGATGTCCCCGTTCGCCGCGTTCAGCCCATGCAGGACCGACTCCTGTCTTGTGCTCCCTCCGGAAGTCATCCGAACCGGGACGCGAGAGGCATCCGCTGCCTTCTCTGCATCCGCCTGTTCTCCGGTTTTCGTCCGGACCGGAATGCGTAACGCATCCGCTGCCTTCTCTGCATCCGCCTGCTCTCCGGCTCCCGTCCGGACCGAATGACAGACCGCATCCACGATCGCCTGCGCTTTTGCCCATTCGCTGTCTTTCACTACCAGAATGCATTCATCCACATAGGAATTCCGCACGAGCACCTCGAGGCTGTACTGCAGAATCGGCTTACCGCAGATCCTGACGTAAACCTTGTTTTCCGCTGCGCCGAACCGCGTCCCGCTTCCGCCCGCCAGCAGAATGGCGGTCACCTTCCGGTTCTGAAACATGCTCTGATCATCCCTTCACCGTGAAATCCGCCGTCTTTCCCCGTGCCGCGCGGATCAGATCATCCGGAGCAAGCTCCAGCTGAAGGCCGAGTGCACCGCCGCTGACAAAGACCGTGTCCAGCTCACAGATGGACTCCTCGAAGAAAGTCGGGAACTGTTTCTTCATTCCAATGGAAGTGCAGCCGCCCCGGACATATCCGGTGAGCGGCGTCAGCTCCTTCAACGGAAGCATCTCAACCGATTTTTCGCCGGCGACCTTCGCCGCTTTCTTGAAATCAATCTCGTCATCGATCGGAAGGACGAATACATAGTGCTGCCGGCTCTTTCCAACCGTCACCAGTGTCTTGTACACCCTGGCATGATCCTGACCCAGGCGGTCAGCCACCTCCGCGCCATCCGTGAACTCCGTGCACTCATAGGTGTGCGGGGTGTACGCAATCTTCGCGCGGTCCAGCTGACGCATGGCATTGGTCTTGATCTCTTTTTCTTTCTTTGACATATCTTCTTCCTTTTATTCCCATTCGTTCAGCGTCTCACAGCGGAACACGCGGCAGCCCGGCAGGTTCCGCAGTGCCACAAAGGCAAGGTCCCGCTGCTGCGCCCCGTCAAAGAGGCCAAACACGGCGGATCCGGATCCGGTCATCCGGCTGCCGAGCGCTCCAGCCCGGCGCAGCCGCGTAAGCAGGTCCTGGATCCGGCCCTGCTCCGGCACCACAGTTTCAAACTCATTGGTCAGGCAGGCCGCAGCGGCTGCGGCATCATCCGCCTCCAGCGCTGCGACCATCTGCTGCGTCTTCCTGTCCTCCGGCTTTGTGCCAGCCGCGCCCCCGTCGATCTTCGCGTACATCTCTCCCGTTCGGAAGGAGAGATCCGGTTTGATCACCAGCAGCGGAAAATGGGCCTGCGTCCGAATATTCGTCAGCTGCTCCCCAATGCCGCGGCCCAGGGTCGCGTGGCGGAACAGGCAGGCGGGGACATCCGCTCCAAGTCTGGCTCCGATTTCAATCAGCCCCGACGGGCCAAGGCCCAGTCCGAAATGCCGATCCATAAAGGCGAGAAGTGCGGCACAATCGGTACTTCCGCCGCCCATACCTGCTCCGGACGGGATGTGCTTGTCCAGACGGACGTCGAGGCCGCGCACCTGTCCCGGGAACCGCTCAGCCAGTGCGCGGTACCCCCGGCAGACGAGATTATCCTCGGTTTCCAAAGCAGAAACCGAGCAGGAAAAGTTCAGCCGGTCCTCGACATTATCTGTGATCCAAAGCTCATCCGCCAGCGTCACCGGCTGAAAGATCAGCTCAAGATCATGATAGCCATCCGGCCGGCGGCCGGTCACATACAGGGTCAGATTGATCTTTGCCGGAGCCTCAATCTTCATATGGCTTTCCCTTTCTCCGGCTTTCGCCGGTTCGTCCGCTCCGCACGCCAGCGGCTGACAGAGCGCAGCCGGCAGACAGCCAGGCCCCGCTCTCCGGCATTTCCGCCGGCTTACCTTTCCTCCTGCTCTGCCGTCAGCACTGCGAATACGCTGACGCCCAGGCCCTGTCCGAATGAAGTGAGACCTTCTCCGGTGGTCGCGGTGATGCCCACGCTGCCGGCAGTCAGCCCCATCAGCGCGCCGATGGTTTCCCGCATCTCTTCGACCTTCGGCGCGATCTTCGGGCGTGCGGCTTCGATCGTGATGGACAGATGAACCGGATGGCAGCCCATCGCGGCAAGATCGGCCATGGCCACCTTCAGATACTCCCGGCTGTCCGTGATGCCGCTCCGGCACATCTGATCTGCCACAGAGCCAAGGATATTCCGGCAGGTAATCCCTGAGACGGCATTGGTCACGGCATGCAGTACAACGTCTCCATCACTGTTGGCGTCAAATGCGGGCGCCGTTTCAAACGGCACGCCGCCCAGCACGCAGGCTTTGTCTCTGCTCTGCTCCCCAGCCGGGCATTTGCTGCTTTGCTCTGGCGGATTAGCGAAACGGTGACTGTCCTGTCCAATGGCAACCTTAATCATGGCTTTCCTCCCCGGCGGCATACCGGTATACCTCCGCCGCGATATCCTCCGCGCTTCGGCCGTCCGTCTCCACCACGGCATCTGCTGCCGCCAGATAAGCCGGCCTCCGCTCAGCCATTAGCTCCGCGATATATTCGGTGTTCATATGACCGTTCAGAAGCGGGCGGCTGGTACTCCCCTTTACCCGCTCCAAGATGGTATCCGGCTGGGCGGTGAGAAGGATCACGATACCGTTCTTCTTCATCAGTTCCACGTTCTCACGGCGCAGCGCCATGCCCCCGCCGCAGGATATCACGGTATCTCCGGTCAGCGCGAGCTCCCGCAGAAGTTCTGTCTCCATGCAGCGGAAAGCCTCTTCTCCCTGCCTGGAAAAGATCTCCCGGACCGGCATGCCTTCCCGCTCTTCAATCCGACGGTCTGTCTCCGTATGCCGGTAGTGATACTTCTTCTCCAGTGCTCCTGCGATGGTGGTCTTTCCGCTTCCCATGAAACCGATCAGATAGATATTCTTCGCCATAGCCATTCCTCGCCGCATCAGATTCCGCCCAAGCTGATCCGGTATTCATTTTTCCATCGCCGCACCAGCTCGCGCAGACCGCATGCGCGGCGGATATTGTCTTTATTCATCCATACAGCGGCATCCGCCGCATGTCCTTCACTTCTCGCCTGCTCCCTGATCCGGCTGAAGCTGGCGTCCCACTCTGCCAGAGCTGACGGCTCGATATCCGCGAAGATCTCATCCGGAATCTTCACGTCCGGAGCAATCCGGCGAATCTGCCAGAGGGATTCCCTCACCTCCGGCTGATGGAGATCTTTTGCCGCTTCCACCAGACAGTCTGCTGCCTCCTGCCAGAGATACTGCCGGGCCGCTGTCATCCCCAGGCTGTACCAGAGCAGGCCGCGGAATCCAGGATCCTTCCGCTCGGGATAATTCCCCTCAAGCAGACTTCCAAAAGCGTGCTCCGCCGCAGAATACCTTCCGCGGGCAAACAGCATATCCGCTTTCTTCAGGAGACGCCGTCCCGGCGACATCCGGGTGAGCGCGTTCATCTCCTCCCGGAATTCATAGAGTTCATCCCCATCATAGTAGTGGATATCCTGCAGAATCACAAGGAGCAGCTCCGACAGCTCCGCCTGATCCGCCCATTTGCGCAGCTTCTTCTCGAGGTTCTCCATTCCCAGACCGCTGCCGATGAAACGGTAGAGCCGCTCCCCCAGGAAGTCCTCCCCGATCAGCGGCGCATTGTGATAGATGTAGTAGCTGAGTTCCTCACCGGTGTACAGGGAGATCCCCAGCTCTTCCACATAATAAGGCTCGGCAGCCTGCTGACTGCGGCAGAGCAGCATCCCACTCATGGTGTTCCTTTCCGGCCGCCGCGCGGCAAGCGCGGCCACTCTTACGACAATAAGAAATCCTTACGGATTGTTTTTCCCGAAGACATGAACAGTTCGCCGAATCCCAGGTCGCGCACGCGGACCGTCATGCTGTTCTCCGCGTTAAAAGCGACAATGACCTCGATGCGTGTTGTCTTGTTCGGACGACGCGGAAACTCGTCCAGATTCACGCGCACCTTGTCGGTTCTGGGACTGCTGGCCGGCTGAATCTGAAATTCCAGCGTATCGGTTCCGTCGGGAATCAGCTCAACGGAGGATCTGGCTTCATACCAGTTGGTTCCTGCTTCCGCGAGCACCACTTTCTCACTGCGCCCGCCCCATCTCGCATTGACGCTGACAGTTGATTCAATCCTCCCCTCGCAGAGGAAGGTGAACGGATAAGCGGAAGTTTCCCGAAGCTGATCCGCGGCGGCGCAGGCCGCGCCGCTGGCGAATACATGCTGTCCTGCGAATACCTTTCTCTTCTGGCAGACATAGGTGAGAAAATCCGGCGCCCAGTCCGTCGTCACGAATCCGCGCCCGGTCAGAAAAACCGAAGAGAAAACCTTGCGCGCAAGAAGCCGCCTGGCGCACGACACCAGAATCAGGTCCCCCATGTGACGGCCGGACTCCGTATCGAGCACAGACAGGTCAAACCCATCTTCCTGCTTCTCATGCCAGGCTTCCGCGATCTGAGGCCGGCGTCCGCGGATCACCCGCATCTCATAGTAGTGAAGCCCCTCTTCCGTCAGATCAAACATACAGCAGGCATTGGCCCAGACATCCCGCTGCTGACTCAGCACATAGAAGAGAAAGGTCTCCGCATGTGTCATGATATGCACGCAGCCGCGCGGAACACCGCACCGGCCGGCGATCTCAACCAGAAGATCCGCAAAGGATCCTTCCAGAGACTGAACGGTGAATACCAGACTCTCAACGCCGTCGCCGCCGAAGCGCTCTCTGGTCATCTTCATCAGCTCATTCACAAAGCGGTAGAGCAGCTCCGAGGCCGTATACTTGACCCCCTCAATGGTGGCACTTCCGTCGCGGCGGGCCAGCTTGATGAGCTTGTCCACCATGACGCCTTCATTCAGGAGAGCGCGCCGGTAAGCCTCCTCTCCCACATACCAGACATCCTCTGTCTTCTTCTTGCAGATGACACTCGAGATCAGGCAGGACGATTCGTCCTCCGTCACAGTGAGCGCCTCAGCCGTCTCTGTTCCGGGATTCCAGCAGCTGACCTGACTGTAGTCATCGCCGAGATCAATCCCCATGATCAGTCCTGCCATGGAACCGCCCCCCCTTTCTCCCTCATTCATGTTCCGGCAGACGGAACAGCGCCGCCGCCAGGGATTCGTGACAGGCGTACTCCACGGCGTCATCCTGCCAGTCCTGAACGCGGCCGCCGGTCTTCGCCTGCAGCCGGTTCAGCTCACCGTAACGGGTGTGATCCTCTTCCGGAGAAATCTCTCCGCGAAGGTCTCCCTCACGCATCACTTCTTCGCCGCAGAGGATGCGGTAATGAAGCGCATCTCCCGCGAAAAGAAGCACCGGTTTTACATAGATTCCGTGCCAGACCTCCGGCATCCGAAGGCGCAGCGATGACGGCTTCTCTCCGTCCTTTTTCTCCATCTCAATCTCCACGGAAAGCCCCGGCTGGCCGCAGTATTCCGCGAATTCCCGGCAGCGGATCTCTTCCGGAATCCGGATTTTCCCGGCAAAGTCTTTCATCCAGGGGAATATATATCCTCTGCGGAGCAGCAGGGGAAGCAGACGCTCCGCCATCTTCCGCTGACCCCCGGTCAGAGAGTCTGCTTCCGTGAATTTCTTCATCAGCGCGAGTACGCAGACCTCCGGGACATTCTCCTTCTCCGACTCCAGCATATCCATGACGGACTGGAACAGATCCCCGGGCACCGGCTCGCCCTTCTCGAAGCAGGCACTGCAGCGGACAACCACATAGGCCTTGATCAGCAGAGCATTCTTCCCGCCCTGCTTCCTGTAAATCCGGCAGACTTCATCGATCCCGCTGCTGCTGCACGAGAACAGCATCTGCGCCAGCAGGCGCTCCGCCATATCGCCGGAGTCCACTCCATTCTTCTCGGCACAGAGCAGGATCGGCACCATATCCGAGCTGGCGCCGTTGTAATGAGCACAGAGATATTCCAGGATCAGATCGCTGAACTGCTTCTTCTCAAACAGCCAGCAGCACATATCAAGAAGCAGCTCATCCTTCGCGAACAGCTTAGACTGAATGGCTTCCCCCGCCAGACGCAGAATTTCCTTCGGCGGCAGCGCCCGGAAATCACAGTGTCCGGCCAGAACTCCGGCTTCACTGTAATGCCCGATGCGGATCAGAATCTCAAGCAGAGCAGCCTTTCTCTCTCCCGTCAGATTCTGGTACTGCACGCAGGTCAGGACATCTTCTTCCCGCGGATCCTCCTGAGCAATGACGGCATCCACGATGGCATCGGTGAGAATCTGACGATACTGGGGATGAATCTCCCGCTCCGTCTGCTCCCGGCGAAGAGTGCGCAGATCCGCTTCGCTCTTATTCTGCTTCCTGAGAACCGCGCTGCAGTCAGCCAGCCGGAGCATACTGCTCCTCGTCCCTGCTTCGCGGCACCGAGCAAGCAATGCATCCGTATGGCGAAAGACGCGGCGAGCCGTAACATCTGCCGCGTACCTCCTGCCATCTCCACCGGCCAGAAGCAGGCGGCAGGAATCCGTAAAGATCGGGATACAGGCCTTTCCTCCCGTGATCTTCACCTGAAATTCATCGCGAAGCTCGCCATAGACCGCGATGACATCCGTGAATCCATCCTCCGGAATGTCCAGCTCACAGGTGGCCAGAAGATCCGGCAGAATCTTCGACATTCTCGCATCGACGTCTGCCAGCTCGAGCACTTCTTCACAGATCATCGCCAGATCAGCATCGATCTGCCCCGCCAGAACGCTTTTTACTGCAAAATCATGCATCTGCTCATGGTAGGACTGCATGACCGGTTCATCATCCCGCCAGCAGGTCAGAATATTGCGGTACAGCTTCTCCCGGGAGTCCGGGTCCTGCGGACTGTTGTATCCGAAATACAGCACAATAGCGCGGGGCAGCGGCTCCGTCCGGTCCGCCGGCACGGAAGCCAGGTAGGAATCGAAGAGTCTGGTCAGGCGGATGTCCCGCTCGACTCCCTTCGCGTACCACTCAAATGCGGCTTCATCCCGGCGGCCGCTCTTGATCAGAACGGCGCAGATGGCTCCCAGAATCTCATCTCTGGGATACGCCGAATAAAGCAGCGTGAGAACCCGCAGAAACGGCGTCAGGGCAGCGCGGCTTCGCGCGGCAAGACCGGCGGCATAGACCGCCGTCTCCTCTTCCACCAGGCTATGTCTTGCACCAAACAGCAGCACACGGTATTCGAAATCACCGATATACCGGATGATATCCGGGTGGCGGTTGTACACGCGCATAGCCTCCAGATAGAGAAACGGGCTGGAATAGCCTCCACGGCAGAACTCGACCATCCGGCCCAGCACTTCCCGCGGCCGGTCCGCCGCTCCCTCATCGAGATGGAGCATCAGAAGGAAGCCGAACAAAGTCTGTCTTCCCTCGTCATTGTATCGGCGGAGCGTCCGGATCAGCTGTTCCTTCTGTTCCCAGCTGCCGCTCGTCTTCGCCTGCAGATAGAGGTATGCGCAGTAGGCGTCCGGATCCTCCCGGCGCCCGGCTGAGATCTCGCGCTCCGCGTCCTTGAGGATCATCTCGGTGAGCTCGGTCTCGCCCTTCCAGAAACTGATGGCTCCCCGCAGCAGTTTCTGACGGGGCATCGGCTCATCGTCGCCCACCGTCTCGTCCCAGACAAGCTCCAGGTAATCGACCGTCTCCCGGTTCTGCGCATTTTCCTTCAGCACCGCAAGAAGCGTCTTCATCAGCTCGAGTTCATTCTTCTTTCGGCGCAGGCGACGCTTTGCCGGCGGCGTAATGTCCGCATGGCGGCGCGCTTCCACCTCCTGGCTCCCGCGAAAGAATGGTGTCGTCACCGTGATGCGCGCATAGTTTCTGCCCCCGTGCAGTCTGTCGTCGTGGATGACAAAGGGAATCTTCAGGGTATTGCCTTTAAAATCCGCGCCCGTCCACATCTCCCGGGGAAGAGAGAGGAATTCCGCATCCGAGCGGACCTGCAGCTGAAGCTGGCCCCATCCGCTCCTGGTGATGGTAATACTGCCTCCGACGTCACTTCCCTCTGTGACAAAGGAGCCCGCCGACTCGCTGACGGCAAGGCGGACTCTCTCCTTCGCACCGGCAGCGATCAGAAATTCCTCTGCCGCGCCGGTGCGTGAGGCCGCGCGGCACAGGCCGTCATAAACGGCCCGGCAGGACATATCGTCCATGAACGACAGATTCAGGAAATCCGCAGAGCCGAAGAGCGCTTCTGCTTCAGCCGGCCGGTCCTGCAGCAGCTGAGAGAAATCCTCCAGCGTCTGTATCGAACCGGCGCGTCCGCTGCCGCTCTTTCTGACATGGAAGTGAAAGGGAATGGCCGTCTCTCCGCCATTGTATACCAGACGGAATGCCCCATCCAGAGAAGTGCCCGGCTCCAGGTCCTCCGCATGTACCTCATAGACAATGTCCGCCGTGATTCCGGCGAAACTGTTCTGAAGCAGAATCACCCGGCTGTCATTGGAATAGATCAGTCCTCTCAGTCCAGCCCCACTGCTCCCGATGCGAAGATCTCCCCGGTAATTCTGTCCGCCGATGATGGTCTCCTCGATTTCCGGTGTGAGAAGCTCCAGTACTGGCATGTCCGCATATATGTCTCCGGCAGCAAGCTGGCGTATTCTCTCTTTCACGGTTTCCCCTCCCTGCGTCCACGGACATGCACCCTTCGCCCGCATCACAAGACGTATTAAGCCAATCGCTTCGCAGCTGCGCTGTCCCCGCGATTGGCACATCTATGCTAACACAATTCATGGCAAATTTCCATAAGATCAAGGCCGGGCCCCGGCTCCGGAAGCGCAGAGTGCAGACACCGGATATCCCTTACCGGGTTCACCCCTCTTCCGCCATCTTCCGGCAGAACGCAAGCCACTCGCGAACCCGGTTTTCGTAGCCATTTTTCCCCGGCTCAAAGAAGCGGTGACCCACAAGCTCATCCGGCAGATACTGCTGCTGCACATAGTGTCCGGGGAAATCGTGCGCATATTGATATCCAGTCCCCCGGCCGAGCTTCGCCGCTCCCTTGTAGTGCGCATCCTGCAGATGCGGCGGAATCGTTTTGACCGGGATGGTCCGCACCGCCTCCGACGCCCGCTCGAGCGCCATGTAAGAGGCATTGCTCTTCGGCGCGGTGGCGACGTAGCAGGCGGCTTCCGCGAGCGGAATCCTCCCCTCCGGCAGACCAACCCGCTCCACTGCCTCTGAGGCGGCAACCGCGACGACAAGCGCCTGCGGATCCGCCATGCCGACATCCTCGGAGGCGCAGATCATGATGCGCCGCGCGATGAATTTCGGATCTTCCCCGGCGTAGAGCATCCGCGCCAGATAATACAGCGCAGCATCCGGATCCGAGCCGCGCATGCTCTTGATAAACGCGGAGATCACATCGTAGTGATTGTCTCCATCCTTATCGTAGCGGACATTGCGGCGCTGAATGCACTCCTGGGCGACTTCCATCGTGATGTGAATTTTTCCGTCCTCTGCCCGCGGGGTCGTCAGAACGCCAAGTTCGAACGCGTTGAGCGCGCTCCGCGCGTCGCCGCCCGCGATATCCGCCAGGAAACGCTTCGCGTCTTCGTCAAGGACCGGATGATAAGACCCCATCCCCTTCTCGCGGTCATTTGCCGCACGGTCAAGGAGAGTGCAGATGTCATCCTGGGTGAGAGGCTTCAGCTCGAAGATACTGGACCGGGAGATCAGCGCCGAATTCACCTCGAAATACGGATTCTCCGTCGTGGCTCCGATCAGGATCACCGTGCCGTCCTCGACGAACGGCAGCAGATAATCCTGCTGGCTCTTGTTGAACCGGTGAATCTCGTCAATGAACAGAATCGTTCGGCGTCCGTACATCGCAAGGTTCTGCTTTGCCTCCTGGATCACTGCCTCCATGTCCTTCTTGCCCGCAGCGGTCGCGTTGATCTGACAGAATTCGGCCTTCGTCGTATTGGCGATCACCATGGCAAGGGTGGTCTTCCCCGTTCCGGGCGGCCCGTAAAAAATGACAGAGCTCAGCTTGTCGGCCTGAATGGCCCGGTAGAGCAGCTTATCCTTCCCGATGATGTGCTGCTGTCCGACAACCTCACTCAACGTCGTCGGGCGGAGGCGCGAAGCCAGAGGCGCCTCTTTTTCTTTGTTTTTCTGACCCATGTATTCAAAAAGATCCAAGATTCCGCCTCCTCTTCCGCACCGGCGCGGCCGCCGGCATCTGTCCGAAAATTCCTCTTCGTCCCGCCCGGATGAAGCACAGGCCGACCTGTCAACTCATCCCGGGCTATGTCCGGGCTTCATCCTGCCCGTATGTATTCCGGGTACCGGGCTCATCGGCAGCGCAGGATGAAAAATCTGCCCTGTTTCCGCCTTGCGGGTGAGCCATCTTTTCGTCTCTGCGCGGAGCGCAAAAACTCCGCAAAAGACAAGCCGAGGCTCTTCTATGCGGAATTATCAGTATAGCATACAGAAGATTACAGTGTCAAAAGCTACGCCGGCGTTGCGGCAGGTTTTCCTGCTGTGGTATCATAGGGAAGATTACAGCCGAAAGCGGCTGCCGTGAGACCAAGGATCCGGAGCGCGGCTGCAGAAAGCGGCTGCGATAAAAACAAAGATCCGGCACATGGCATCTGAAGCAGCAGAAAATGGCTGCCGTGAGACCAGGAATACGGTGCGCGGCAGCAGGAAATGGCTGCCGTAAGACCATTGATCCGGCACCTGGAGGAATACGGGAAATCGCAGGCAGTCTGCCGGACAGGAACGGATATCTCTGCGCGGCAGCGCGGCAAAAGGAAGGTCTGCATACATGGCACTGATGACAGCAGAAACGAAACAGGGAACGGTCCGAGGCATTACGGGATGGGACCCCAGAGTCACCGTCTTCCGCGGCGTTCCGTACGCCAGACCACCAGTGGGAAAGCTGCGCTGGCGCGCTCCGGAACCACCAGCGCACTGGGACGGAGTCCGGGACTGCGCCTGGTTTGCCCCCTCTGCGATGCAGGACAGATATTTTCCGACCACCGTAGCCGGACTGCCCGCCGTCGGCCGTCCCCATCCCATCCCCGGCGAGATGAGTGAAGACTGCCTGTATCTGAACATCTGGACACCGGCAAAGTCACCGGACGAGAAACTGCCCGTCGCGGTCTACATCCACGGCGGCGGCGCCGAGAGCGGATACAGCCATCAGGTCATCTTCGACGGCGAAGCATTTGCCCGGCGCGGCGTCATCATGGTGACCATTGCCTACCGGCTAGGCATCTTCGGTTTCTTCGCGTTGCCGGAGCTTGCGGCAGAAGACCTTCATCACTCGACCGGCAACTATGGCCTCATGGATCAGATCGCAGCACTTCGATGGATCAAAGATAATATCTCCTCCTTCGGAGGGGATCCAGACTGCGTCACAATCTTCGGTCAGTCTGCCGGCGGAAACTGTGTGGAATATCTGTTGGCCTCTCCGGAGGCAGACGGGCTGTACCGGCGCGCCATCATGCAGAGCGGCGGCGGCGTCAGCGTCGGTGGAATTTCGGATGAACACAGCATGGACGTACTTCTCGCCAATACCCGCCGGTATCTCTCCGCGGTTGGAGAGACAGACCTCCGCCGGCTGCGGCAGATGGATGGACAGTTCCTCCTGGACCGCTTCGTGGAAGCCAAGGGCGGCCCTGGCGCGCCTTTCCAGACGGCCCTCTGGCCCTGCGTGGACGGATGGATTATCCCTGAGTACACATACCGCCGGTTCCGCCGCGGCAAAACCAGCGCGGACACGGATGTGATGATCGGCTGCACTGCCGACGAATTCCGCGTGCATGGCTGGCGGATGGCACCCGAAGCCGCCAGGGAACTGGCCGATCACATGTTCGGAAGCGAAGCCGAGCATTTTCTGACCGCTGTCCACGCGGATGAGCCGGACCGCTGCCAGCCCATCCTCGAAGACTGGATCGGCAATTCGATGCTCGCCGCGGACATCGCCTGGTGCATCAACCAGAACCGGCTCCGGCGAAAACCATCCTATGCCTACTACATCACCTACGTTCCCCACGGCGCGCACGGCGCCTACCACACGATGGAGCTGCCCTACATCTTCCAGACATTTCCCCGGCTGCGACGGCCGTATACCGGGCATGACTACGATCTCTCGTGCGCGCTCTGCGATCTCTGGACCAATTTCTGCAAAACCGGAGATCCGAATCTCTCGGAGCACCAGGCAGGGGAAACTGCGGCAGATCCCGGGGCGCCCGCAAAGCGCAGTGCTGCCGCGGGCAGTATCGCCGCATCATCTGCAGCAGCCTCTGCTCCGGTGTGGTCTCCCTGGACGGAAGATCAGCAGGAAGCTCTCATCATCGACGGACAGGGCACTGGATTTCACATGGGGAAGATTCCCTTCAACACGCAGGCGGATTTTCAGGTCAATTACGTACTGAACACGCTGCCCGTCTGAACCCGCTCTCATCGGCCGGGAAGCCGCATGCCAGGGCTCCCGGTCCGCCTGTATCAGAAACCTGCACTCATCGATCAGGAAACCGGGAAGCGCCTGAGGAACTGGCCAAACTGCTCCGCTGCCGGGCATAATTCAGTCAGTCTGTGCTGCTCATCGGTTCAAAAAGAGCGAAGACCATAACGGGGTACGCTTCCCTCCGTCCAGAATTTCAGGAGGAACCGGAAATGCTTACTTTTCAGAACAGGATATTCGCCCACCGGGGACTTCACGGCGACCAGAGCATCGCGCCGGAAAATTCAATGGAAGCCTTCCGGCGGGCCGTCCAC
>CADBOY010000037.1 GCA_902796405.1 uncultured Lachnospiraceae bacterium
ATTCCGCTAAGACTATTCTGCAGCGTCTCCAGTGAACTGCCGATCGTCTTGGCATCTGTTCCCAGATTTGCAGCCTCGTCTGCCACATTGCCAAGACTGCCCTGCAGTGTCGTCATCATCGCCGGCAGTTCGGATACCAGCGTATCGAGTCCCGCACTCTTCAGTGTGGTATTCAGCGTATCCAGACCGTCTTTCAGTGTAGATACTCCATCAATGTACTTGACCACGCCGTTTGCCAGCCCGCTGGTTCCTGCTGCATATGCCTGAACGCCAATATTCAGAGTGGAGACTCCATCTGTGTACTTCTTCACTCCGGTGTACAGTGCGGACGCTCCGGTGCTC
Source organism: uncultured Lachnospiraceae bacterium (assembly GCA_902796405.1). Classification (GTDB taxonomy): domain Bacteria; phylum Bacillota; class Clostridia; order Lachnospirales; family Lachnospiraceae; genus UBA3305. Next base: position 343 of record CADBOY010000037.1, read on the forward strand.
AGCGCTCCCGTCCCCTTCTTCAGCGTCACAGTGCCATCGTACAGAGTTTTTGCGCCCTTCTTCAGGCTACCTGCACCGGTATCAAGCGTCTTGACGCCCTTGTACAACGAGGTAGTTCCTCCCTGCAGGCTGGTGAGTCCATTGTTCAGCGTTCCCATGCCTTCATCCACTTGCACAACGCCGTCATAGAGGCTGTCCGTTCCATCGAGCAGTGTCTTCACTCCGTCTACGAGATCATTCGAGCCATCTACCAGCTTCTTAGAGGCATCCACCATATCATCGACATCATTCTGCAGATCGTCCAGGCTGTCTGTACTGCCGAAATCCAGATCGGAGATAGCGCCCGTTCCGATCGCGCTGAGCATCATATCCAGCTCGAAGTTCTTCACATCCGCGGTGATCTCCACGTAACTGGGAATATCCCCTTTCTTGTAATCGATGTCCTTCAGCTCAGAGAGCTTCAGGCTATCCTCCAGGCCGGGGAAGGCCGCACCTACGACGATGTTGCGGGAGCCGTCCGAGACCACTTTGCCATTCGTCACTTCCACATTGGAGAATTTGTCATCATCCAGGATCATTCCGGTTGCAACAGCGAACGGCGTGTAGATCTTCTCCTGCTTCCCGTTGATATCCGCCATCTTGTAGCTGTTGTTCGTATAATCGATGCGGATGCGGACCTTGCCGCTCTTGCCGGCGAGATCATTCGGGGAGATCTCCTTACCGTCCAGCCAGTAAGTGACCTTCATCGTGACGGGCAGTTCCTTCGAGGATTTTCCCTGATAGTAGATGTCATTGCCATCCGCCTGCCACGTCAGTGCGCCATCCGCACCCTGCGTATATTTTTCATTTCCCTTGACATTCTCAATGTCCGTCAGGTCACTTTTATCTTCGAGTGAAAGTTCGCTGCCCGCGTTCTTCAGCCAGACACTGTCCGTAATATCCGTCACATTGCCACTCGCATCCGCATTCACGTAGACAGTTTCTCTCTTTTCTGCTTCAGAGGAGGTCTTCTTCTCCGAAGTTTCTGACGCATCCGATGCCTTCTTCTCTGCCTTCGTCTCCGTTCCGGCCGCCATGGCAGGGGAAGCGGTGAGAATTCCGCTCAGGACCAGCGACATCGCCTGAGCGGCTGTTTTCACAAGTTTATGATTCAGGTTCATGATAATATTCCTCCTCTGGAAACAGGTCAGTTTTTGATACCGGCCTTGCGGAAATTTCTGCTTGTCCGAATGATTACCTTGTCGAATACCATCAGCATCGACGGCAGAATAAACAGCACAACCACCATGCTGACCAGAGCACCTCTGGCCATCAGAATGCAGAGAGAACTGATCATATCAATGCCGGAATACATTCCTACACCGAACGTCGCGGCAAAGAAGCTGCCGGCACTTACAATGATCGACCGGAAGCTGGTGCGGTGGGCAATCCAGATTGCTTCCTTCTTCGTCTTGCCGGCGCATCGCTCGGTCTCATATCGTCCCGTCATCAGGATCGCGTAGTCCACGGTAGAGCCCAGCTGAATGGTCCCGATGACGATGCTGGCAATGAACGGAATCTTCGTTCCCGTGAAGAACGGAATTCCCATGTTGATAAAGATGGCAAACTCGATCGTGCAGATCAGGAAGAACGGCAGCGTCCACGAGCGGAACACGAAGAAGATGATCAGGAACACCAGGCCGATGGAGACGGAATCAACGACAGCAAAGTCATGTGCCGTAACCTGAATCAAATCCTTGGTTCCGGGCGCCTCACCAACAAGAAGTCCATTCGGATCATAGCTGTGAATGATCTTCTCCAGCTTCGTGCACTGTGCATTCACCTTGTTGGTAGCCGTCTGGTACTTGTTATTGATGATGAGCATCTTCCAGTTCGCGGATTCGAACGTATCCCGGATCTGCTGCGGAACCATGCTCATCGGAATGGACGGACCGATGACTGAGTCCAGAGAAAGTACGCTTTTCACGCCGTCGACGTTTTCCATCTCCTGCGTCAGCGAATTGATCGTCTTCTGAGAGAGAGCCCTGGATACCAGCGCCATATGCGTTGCGCCAAGTCCGTACTCATCTTTCAGCTTTGTGTTGGCCTGCACGCTCGGCAGATAGTTGGGCAGTGACGTATCCAGACGGTAGTATACGCTGGTATGCGCCTGGCAGTAAGCGGCAGGCAGAATGCCGATCGCTAAGATCAGCACGAACACCTTGTAGTGCTTCATGACAAAGTCCGTTACCTTCGGATACGAAGGAATGACATTGCGGTGCTTCGTCTTGAGGAGAAGCCGGTCACACACCAGAATCAGGGAAGGAAGGATGGTCACGCAGGCAATCACTCCGATAACAACTCCCTTCGCCATGACGAGTCCGATGTCAAGGCCGAGCGTAAAGGACATGAAGCAGAGAGCGACGAATCCGGCGATGGTGGTGATGGAACTGCCCAGGACGGATTTCAGCGTGGCGGCAATTGCCCGCGCCATCGCCTCTTTGTGATCATCCGGGAAGAGCTGCTGCATCTCCTGGTAGCTGTGCCAGAGAAAGATGGAGTAATCCATCGTGACGCCCAGCTGCAGAACAGCGGCAATTGCCTTCGTCAGATAGGAGATCTCTCCCATCAGGATATTGGAACCCATATTGTAGATGATGGCTGCTCCGATGCTGATCAGGAAAAGGAACGGCACCAGGAAGCTGTCGAGAAACAGCATCAGGACGATGGTCATAAGCAGAACGGCCAGCGCGACATAAACCGTAACTTCCTTCTCAGCCAGGTCCTTCGTGTCCGTGACAATCGCGGACATTCCGCTCAGGTAAACCTGTTTGCTGCTGAGTGCCCGGATCGCTTTCACAGCAGCCATCGTTTCATCGGTGGATGTTCCGGTATCAAAGATCACGAACATCATCGTGGAATCATCGGAATTGAAGGCGTCATACACTTTCTTAGGCAAAACACTCTTCATCGGAACCGAAAGGTCCGCGAAAGAATCATACCAGATCACGCTTTTGACGTGGTCCACGTCCTCCACCTTCTTTTTCAGGCTGGAGACATCCTTCTCGCTCATTCCCTCACAGATCAGCATGGAATAAGCACCGGTCCCGAATTCATCCACCAGAATATCCTGGCCTTTCATCGTATCCAGATTCTTCGGCAGATACGTCAGCACATCATAATTGATCCGCGTGTGAATGTAGCCGAACACAGAAGGAATGAAAAGAACAGACGCAAGAATCAGGATGAAGAATCTGGCCTTCACCACTCCCTTACCAAACTTTAGCATAGGCTAACTTCCTTTCCCAAACTTAAACCCTGACCTGTTATACAATAGAAATGACCAAGGGTCAACCTTTGATCCGGCGGATAGTCCCCATTTTTGACTATTGGTCAGTTTTGTATAAGGACCTGTGGACCACGGTTTGACAAGGATTGTCTCTCCGGCCTATAATATCTCACAGGGTACAGAAGCGCGACTGCCCTCTCCGGAACCGGTGTTTCATCCGGGGCACCGGAATTTTTTGTATATAACATTTTTGCGATTTCAAGGAAACTCTGGCGAAAGAAGGCGGCAATTTGGGGAAAGTAGAGGAAAATAAAGAAAAGAAAAAGGAATCCTTGCTTGACTCCGCTTTTCAGCTTTTCACGAAGAACGGATTCAGCAAGACCTCCGTATCCGATATTGCGCGGTCTGCCGGCGTTGCCAAAGGAACTTTCTATCTCTATTTCACCGACAAATTCGACCTGCGCAACCGGATCATCGCCCATCAGGCGG
>CADBOY010000038.1 GCA_902796405.1 uncultured Lachnospiraceae bacterium
AACGTCCTTCAGATCTTCCAGCTTCAGAGCATCCCTCTGAGCGAGCGGATGGCCGGTGGATGTCGCAACGACGACCTTCTCCTGGTACAGATTGATATTGCCGATTGCCTGCTCTTCCAGAGGCGGCGCCGTGATCAGGAAATCGATCTGTCCATTCCGGAGAAGCTCTACCATCAGCGGACGGCTGGCGCAGATGGTCTGCACCTTCCAGCCGTCGCAGTGAAGGAAGTCCCCGATGAAAAATCCGCTGTAGAGAATCGGATTGTCCAGGCACCCCAGCGTGATGATATTGCTCTCCTTCTGCTGCAGTTTCCGCTTTTCTGCTTCCAGATCGTCAAATGCCGACTGAATTCCCTGAAACTTGCTGTAGAGCGCCTCTCCTTCCTTGGTGAGGATCAGGCCGTTCCTGCCCCGGAAGAACAGCTTCAGGCCAAGCTCCTTCTCGAGATTTGCAAGCGAGAGGCTGAGCGCCGGCTGCGAGATATAGAGTTCTTTCGCTGTCTCACTCAGGCTCCCATACTTCACAATCGCGAGAAACCTCTGTATCTGTGAGAAATCCATGAAAGCACTTCCTTTTCTCACTGCCGAGCAGATTGGACGGACGGTAGAAGCTGGTGCGGAAAGCCCCCGGCTCCACTACCATCGTCACCTTCTTCGGATCCAGTCCTTTTTCCGCCATCACGCTCTTCAGATTCGGAGAGCCTTTCATGCGTCGGAACGGATAATTGTATTTCTCCATGTCTTCCTGAGAGGCAAGGCCGGTATCCACCATCATGAGCTCACCGGTCTCATTGCACCGCAGGCACATGCAGCCATACCGCATCGTCACCATGTCTCCGGAGTATGCCTTGTAATAGAATGCCGCAGGTGACACCTCAATCACCGGGCTTAATGCAAGCGGAATAATCTGATATGTGTTCATGATTTCTCATCCTCCTTTGCCTCTTCGGGATGAATGTCCACTCCCATGTCGGCGTACAGACTGACAATTTCTTCATCGGACATTCCAAGAAGCTCTCGCAGAACCGGGAAGGTATACTCACCGGGCTGAGACCCGAAGGTCTCCTTCGGCATGTCAAATGCGCTGAATTTGAACGGAGAGCCATAGATCTGGAACGTGCCGTTCTTCGAATCCGTGATGGGAATCATGCACTTGCGGTACTGAAACTGCGGATCTTCGACGAGCTTCTCAATGGTGTTGATCTCACCGTACGGAATCTTCGCGTTGTCCAGAATGGTGCGAAGTTCCGCCATCGTGTACTTCTGCAGCGCCGGATTGACATATTCATTGATCAGGACGTCGCGATTTTCCACTCTCTTTGACCCGCTGCAGAACCTCTCGTCCTGCGCGAGATCCGGCATGCCGACTGCTGCAAAGAACCGACGGTGCATCTCATCACCGAACATCTGCAGAATGAATTCCGCATCCTTGCACTTCACCGGCTCCGCAATGCAGTTGGCCGGATGGCGGTTGCCGATCGGCCGGCGGATCATGCCTTCATCTACATATACCGCGATGGCCTGTTCCATCAGTCCAGTGAACAGATCAAACATCATGGAATCGATATAGATCCCCTCGCCGGTTCTCTCACGGCGGACCATCGCCATCGCGATGCACAGAGCGGTAAGATTGCCGGCGAAGATATCGGAGATCGAGGGACCGGCTTTGATGAAGGTATGTTCATCCGGGCCGGTCAGGCTCATGAATCCGCTCATCGCCTGGATGACCGTGTCATAGGCCGCCCGGTTCCGGTACGGGCCGTCCTGGCCGAATCCGGAGATGGAGGCGTATACGATGTCGGGACGGACCTTCCGGACATCCTCATCGCCCAGCCCCATCTTTGCCGCAGAACCGGGCTTGCCGTTCTCCACGAAGATGTCGCATTTTGGGGTCAGCTGGCAAGCGAGCTTCTTCCCACCTCCGTCTTGGTATTGATGTAAACCGATTTTTTCCCTCGGTTCATGCTCAGGTATTCAAGCGAGGTGGTCTGATAACACGGCTTCATCGCTCTGGCCGGATTCATCCGCGCGGGATTTTCAATCTGAATGATCTCCGCTCCAAAATCGGCAAGGATCGAGGTGCAGCAGGGGCCGGACTTGGCCGCCGTAAAGTCAAACACGCGGTACCCCTCAAGGGGACGCATTCTGTTTTCACTCATGGTCTGAAACTCCTATTCTCTTGTCTTTCTTCATCCGGCCAGGCCGGCCGTACAGGTCGGGCGGATCTTCTTTTCTTCCGGGCTCTGTCCTCCAGCCGAACATACTGGCAGTACAGGTCGGGC
>CADBOY010000039.1 GCA_902796405.1 uncultured Lachnospiraceae bacterium
CACAAAGACCAGACTCCAGTCGATCTCCCGGCTCATTTTCTTCCAGTTTTGCAAGATTCCCATGCCATCCCCTGTCTGAGTAATGGAGCCCGGACCGGCCTGCGCCGTCACAGCGCGCGAACCAGCTCCTTGAACATACGGCCTCTGACCTCATAATTCGGAAACATTCCCCAGCTGGCGCAGGCCGGTGAAAGAAGAACGGCATCTCCCGGCTGAGCAGCGCGGGCGGCCTCCGTCACGGCATCCTGAAGGCTGTCAGCAAACACGATATTTGTGAATCCCAGCTTTCGCGCTGTGTCTGCGATCCTCTGCGCCGTCTGGCCGAGCAGAATCAGTTCCCGGACTTTCCCCTCAAATGCCTGAATCCATTCATCGAATTCGCCGCCTTTGTCGAAGCCGCCCCCGATCAGCACCGTCGGGCGGACCATCGCGCGGATGGCCTGAATGGCTGCGTCCGGATTCGTCCCCTTGGAGTCGTTGTAGTACACAACGCCATTCTTCTCCGTCACATACTCAATGCGGTGCTCCACCGCCTGGAAATGGCGAAGAGCACTGCGGATATTCTCCATCGACACGCCGGCGGCCAGCGTCATCAGGATCGCCGCCATCGCGTTCTCGTGATTGTGCCTGCCCAGGATCTGCAGCTCATCGGTCCGGATCACGCGGATGGTTTTCCCATCCAGTCTGACGCAGATCTCATCTCCCTGCAGGAAAGCCCCCTCGTCCAGCTCCCGTCTGCTGCTGAAGAACAGGACTCTTGCCGGGCACTTCGGAGCATAAGCCCGCAGCCGCTCATCCTCGTAATTCAGGATGCAGAAATCCTCCTTCGTCTGATTTCTGGCAATGAATTCCTTCACCTCGGCATACCGTTCCATCGTTCCATGACGGTTCAGATGATCCGGGGTGATGTTCAGTATGGCCGAGATGTGCGGATGAAATGTGTCGATGGTCTCGAGCTGAAAACTGGAGCACTCCGCAACGATAACGGAACGCTCTGTCGTGCGATCCGCTTCCTTCGTATAGGCATTGCCGATATTGCCGACGACAAAGGTCTCCGGGAACTGCGTCCGGCAGATGGCGCCGGTCAGCGCCGTGGTGGTTGTCTTGCCGTTGGTCCCGGTGATGGCGATCAGGCTTCCTTTCGTATACCGACAGGCAAGTTCGATCTCACTGATGATCGGAATGCCAGCAGCAGTGAGGGACTTCGCCAGCTCACTGTCCAGCGGGATACCGGGACTGATCACGCACTCCTGCACATTCTCCGCGGAAAGTGCAGGGAGATCTCCCAGAACAATGCGAAGATCCGCGTCTGACGGAAACATCGCACGCAGTTCGTCTGCGTTCTTCTTCTCATCTCCATCATATAAGATGACGGACCTGCCCTGCGCCAACAGAAGGCGGCAGGCATTCTGTCCACTGATTCCTGCTCCTGCAACCAGTATACTGCTCATCGTTTTATCTCCTCCCGGAACGCCAGCCGTTCCGATGATCTCTTACTCCGCCGCACAGACCGGACCGCTTGCCCTCCGTTTTCCGGCATCTGCCAGAATCCAGGGTTCGTCCGCCTGATCATGACGAACTTTTGTATTATACAACGAATGCCGCCCTCTGGCAAAGATTTCCTGCGGGCGGCAGAATCAGCCGAATCCGGCCATATTATCCGATTCCGATCGAGGCAACCAGGCACAGGAGCGCCGTTACCACCGTGAAGACGGTCACAACGCGTGTCTCCGACCAGCCTCCCAGTTCGAAATGATGATGGATCGGCGCCATCCGGAACAGCCTCTTCCCATGTGTTTTCTTGAAGTAGGCAACCTGAAGGATGACCGAGACAACCTCAATGAGATAGATGAAGCCGGCAATCAGAATAATCAGAGGCTGCTGAAGGATGCATGCTGCTGATGCCACAAAGGCGCCAAGGGCGAGAGAACCCGTGTCTCCCATGAAAACCTTCGCCGGATAAGCGTTGAACATGAGGAATCCGGCAAGCGCGCCGGCGACTGCTGCGGTAACCGGCTCAATGCCGCCGCCCGTCCTCGCGGAAATCCAGGTGAAGAACACAGCAACAACAATCGTCACCTGGGCGCAGAGCCCATCCAGCCCATCTGTGAAGTTCACTCCATTGTCCGTTCCTAATACCACAAAGAAGAGGAACGGAATATACCACCACCCCAGATTCCACTCCGCCTGGCTGAACGGAATCCGAATCGTCGTTCCACAGCCGGACCGCGAGATCATATACCAGCAGAATATCGCCGTGAATACAATCTGCAGAGCCATCTTCTGCTTGGGATTCAGCCCCTCGGACTGTTTCTTCACGATCTTGAGATAATCATCCAGGAATCCGATCAGCCCGAATCCCAGCGTCATCAGAAGAACCGGCACCAGTCTGGGAAAAGAGGGAATGAAAATGACACTGGCGGCGGCAATCGCAATCAGAAACGCGATGCCTCCCATCGTCGGTGTGCCCGCTTTCTTCAGATGTGCCTGCGGGCCGTCATCCCGAACCTGCTGGCCGAATTTCAGCCGGTGCAGGAAAGGGATCAGCGCGGGACAGATCGCCGCGCAGACTGCAAAGGAAATTACTGCCGCTGTGATTGTAGAGATGCTCATGATATCCGTTACCGTCCTTTTCTTCTGCTGCGGATCCGCATTACTGCGCGGAATTGCCGTTCTCTTCACCACTGGCCGTTGAGCTCTCGGCACTGCTCTCGTCCGAGGTCTCTGTGGGAAGCCCGACGTCATCCTTTTCGTCGATGAATCCATCCGGGATCTTCTCTTTCCACTCATCACCGGCGTTGGTCGGCTCGATGACGGATGAGGTCGGCTCGATGACATTGCCTTCTGCGTCGGTCTCCGTCTGTGCTTCCGTGGTAGTCTCTTCCTGATTTGCCGTCTGCGTGCTGTTCTTCGGAATGTTCAGATATTCCACAAGGGATGCCATAATGTCGTGTTCCAGCTTTACCGCGGTGTCACCCACCTCATAAGCCGTCGTGTCTTCACCGTCATGAGGATTGTCGAACACCACGTAGATCAAAAGCTGCGGATCGTCTACCGGCGTGAAGCCGGCAAAGGAGAGCACATACTGATGGGCAGACAGCGGATGCTTCTGCGAGGTTCCTGTCTTTCCTCCTACAGAATAGCCGGCGATCTGAGCATTGGTTCCGGTTCCGTCCGTCACGCAAAGCTGCAGTCTCGTCCGGATCGCCTGTGCGGTCTGCTCCGAGACCGTGCGGCGCATCACTGCATTGTCCGCACTCTGAATGATCTCACCGTCCGCATTCAGTATCTTCTTGACGATGTGCGGCCGGTAATAGGAACCGCCATTGAGAATCGAGCAGTAGGCAGCAGCGATCTGAATCATGGATGCGGTGAATGTCTGTCCGAAGGAACAGGATGCCAGTTCCACCGGTCCCATCTGGTCTTCGTCGTATAGAAGGCCTGCCGCCTCCCCCGGGAGATCCACTCCGGTTTTCTGACCCAGACCGAAAAGCTTCTGATATTTATAAAATGTTTTTGAGCCCAGGGTTTCCGCCAGCTCCATCATAGCTACATTGCAGGACTGGCTGAGCGCCTCCGACAGACTGATATCGCCGTGCGTATGCGCACAGCGGATGTATTTGTCTGCAACCTGCAGACCGCCATCACAGCGAAACGTAGCGTCCGCCTTGGTGACATTCTCCTCCAGAGCTGCTGCCACCGTGAATGCCTTGGCCGTCGATCCCGGCTCATAGGCATCGGAGATGCAGAAGTTCCGCCACATCTGGTTGCGGCTGTCTGCCCTCTCCTTCTTATCCATCTTGCTGATCTCTTCGTCTGAGTAGGTCAGGGACAGATCGGTCGGCTCATTGAGGTTATAGGATTTGTCCGTTGCCATCGCAAGAATTTCCGCATTGTCCGGATCCATCACGATGACGCCGATGTTGTCCGCCTCAATCTTCTCCTTGTAGCGGGCGATGGCATTCTCCACGATCTTCTGCACCGAATAGTCCAGCGTCGTGATCACCGTGCCGCCGTCCTGCGGCTCATCTACCGTGCGCTCCACAACGCCCTCCCTGTTGAGGTACCCGAATTCCCGGCCGTCTGTTCCCACCAGATAGTCATTGCAGTACTGTTCAATGCCCCAGTTTCCCTTTGAGCTGTCTGAGCCGGAGAAACCGAGCACGCTGCAGGCCAGCGAATCATTGGGGTAGACTCTCTTGTACTCATCCTCGAACCAAACGCCGCGAATCGTAGCGTCTTTCGACTTATCCTCGTTGTATTCTTTCTGTTTTTTCTCAAATTCCGATCTCTTCTCCTGAGTGATTTCGTCGGCATAGCGGTAATAGGCACTCTTCGGATGGTCCTTGAATACCTGCTTGAGATCATCACGGTCGTAGCCAAAGACGTCAGCCAGCATATCGATGGTCTCATTCAGGTCATCCTTCCCCACCGACGCGTCCTGAAATACCGAAGGATCGAGAATCAGGCGGTAAACCTGTTCACTTGCTGCGAGGATCGTCTGGTTCCGATCAAGGATGGATCCTCGCCGGAAGGCAAGCGTTGTACTGCTGTAATTCTGCTGCGAAAGAACGGTTCTGCTGTACTCCTCACCATGTCCGAGAACTATGCGGAAGATCACTATGACAAGTACAAATAAAGCCAACGCCACAAATCCGAATGTGAGCGCCAGCTTTCTCTGCATGAATGATTTGATTGTATTCCGGCTGCCCCGTCCACGGTTTCCGGGGCCTTCAGTCATCGGTCGGGATGTCTTCATACTGGCGCACATACTCACTTTCTGTCTGGTCGTAGAGAATTACCTGGTCATCAGACGGATAGACCATTCCCAGTTTTTTTGTCGCCACTTTATAAATATAATCCAGATCGGTATAGATCGCAATCTCATCGGCTACCGCATCATTGGCCGTGCGCAGCTGCCGGATGTCATCCTGCATGGTATTGATGCTGCTTTTTGTCGCATTGATGCCGGATTCCAGCCGCAGCATCTGAAAACAGAGCCCTGCCGTCAGAAGCGACGCTGACATTAGCAGAATCATATAAGGAAGCGTCATGCGGCGGTGACGGGCATGGTTCCTGTGAACCGGGCGGGAAGTGGTTCTCCGCTGCGTGGATCTCCGCTCCGGGACCGGCCGCTCCAGCGGCAGCGATTCCTCCGTCTGGCGAACCGCATTACCGTCGAACATCAGCTCCCCGAGATCCCTTCGATACGAATGATATTCTGAACTTTCTCTATATCCTGCCATGGCATGCTCCATCTTCTCAGCAGTGCTCGAATACCCTCAGTCTGGCACTCTTTGCGCGGCTGTTCCTCTCTGTCTCCTCCCTGTCCGGGACAACAGGTTTCCGCGTGATCACGCGGCCCCTGCTCTTTCGCCCGCATACGCAGACGGGAAAATCCTTCGGACAGATGCAGGGATCCTCTGCCGTACGAAACTCATTCTTGACGATCCGGTCTTCCAGACTGTGGAAGGTGATAATACAGAACCTTCCGCCCGGTGCAAGACAGTCAATCATGCTGCTGATACACTGTTTCAGAGTCGTGAGCTCTCCATTCAGCTCGATACGGATTGCCTGAAATGTCCTCTTCGCGGGATGCCCTCCGGTCCGCTGCATCTTCATCGGAACAGACTGCCGGATGATCTCAACCAGTTCACCGGTGGTACGGATTGGCTTTGCCTCTCTCGTCCGGACGATTCTGGCGGCAATCCGGTCTGCGTATCGCTCCTCGCCGTAATCCCGGAGAACCCGCGTCAGCTCTCTCTCAGAATACCCATTGACAATATCTGCCGCGGTCCGGCTCTCGCTCTGGTCCATCCGCATATCCAGCGGGGCGTCACTTCGATAGGAAAATCCTCTCTCCGCCGTGTCCAGCTGATAGGAAGAAACCCCAAGATCCAGCAGAATGCCATCCACTTTTTCTATGCCAAGAGAACGAAGCACCTGCGGCGTCTCTCCGTAATTGGCATGGACAATCGTCACGCGATCTGCATAAGAGGCAAGTCTTTCGCTCGCTGCCGCAATAGCGTCTTCGTCCCGGTCAATGCCAATCAGCCGTCCGCCCTGCGTCAGGCGCTGCGCAATGTGACTGGAATGACCACCCCCGCCGAGCGTTCCATCCACGTAAATGCCGTTCGGCCGGATATTCAGAAAATCGAGGGCCGGATTCAGCAGAACCGGTATATGCCGGAATTCTTCCATCAGATTCCCAGTCCCTCCATGTTCTCGGC
>CADBOY010000040.1 GCA_902796405.1 uncultured Lachnospiraceae bacterium
ACGGACTTCATCAAAAAAGGTGATGACCCGAATACCGCGTGGGAGAAGTCGAAGGGCCAGTATGGCCGCGTTGCCGACGCTGTGAAGATCATCGACCCGAGAAAGGAATAATGAGGAGGAGCGAAGATGGCTTTATTTGAATCCTACGAGAGACGTATCGATCAGATCAACAAGGTGCTCGGAAGCTATGGAATCGCTTCCATCGAAGAGGCGGAGAAGATCACCAAGGATGCCGGACTCGATGTCTATAATATGGTGAAGAGCATTCAGCCGATCTGCTTTGAAAATGCGTGCTGGGCCTACACGGTAGGCGCTGCCATCGCGATCAAGAAAAACTGCCGGCGGGCGGCCGATGCCGCAGCGGCCATCGGTGAAGGACTGCAGGCTTTCTGCATCCCTGGTTCCGTTGCTGACCACAGAAAAGTGGGTCTGGGACATGGCAATCTGGGCAAGATGCTCCTCGAGGAAGAAACCGAGTGCTTCTGCTTCCTCGCCGGCCATGAGTCATTTGCTGCAGCAGAGGGTGCCATCGGCATCGCGGAGAAGGCCAACAAGGTCCGCAAGAAGCCGCTTCGTGTCATCCTGAACGGTCTTGGCAAGGATGCCGCTCAGATCATTTCCCGGATCAACGGTTTTACCTTTGTTGAGACGCAGTATGATTACAAGAACGCCAAGCTGAACATCATCAGTGAGCATCCTTACTCGAAGGGTGTGCGCGCTTCCATCAAGTGCTACGGCGCGGATGATGTGCAGGAAGGTGTTGCAATCATGCACCACGAGAATGTCGGCGTGTCCATCACCGGCAATTCCACGCATCCGACCAGATTCCAGCATCCGGTAGCAGGAACCTACAAGAAGGAGTGCATTGAGCAGGGCAAGAAGTACTTCTCCGTTGCTTCCGGCGGCGGCACAGGCCGTACGCTCCATCCGGACAACATGGCAGCTGGTCCCGCATCCTATGGTATGACCGATACGATGGGCCGTATGCACAGCGATGCGCAGTTCGCCGGTTCTTCCTCGGTCCCCGCTCATGTGGAGATGATGGGCCTGATCGGCATGGGCAACAACCCCATGGTTGGTGCAACGGTAGCTGTTGCGGTTTCCGTTGAGGAAGCGGCCCGGGCAGGAAAGTTCTGAAGATAATATAACAACGGTACCATCCGCTATCCTTTGCTGTGTGAGCGCAGCAAGGGGTGACGGACTGGCGCGCCGTAGTGGATTTAAGGGACTGCCCATGGCAGTCCCTTTGTGATATATTCAAGGACGGATGATGGAGAACCGAGGCCTGCGTGAAGCATCTGCCGCGGCCTGACGTGCTGACTGATGATGCTCCGGCAGAGGCAGAAAGCCGCCTCGGCGGTTCATTCCAGAAAACAGAAAGCTGTTACGGCAGTTTACCCCGAAAAGCAGAAAGCTGCTTCAGCAGTTTACCTCGGAAAACAGAAAGCCGCCTCGGCGGTTCCCCCCGGAAAAGAGGAAAAATATGCAGGCATTCGCTGAGATTCTGAGAGAAAACGGAATGCAGTACAGCCGCATTGCCGATGCGGATTTTATTCAGGAGATCGAAGATTTCTGGCAGCAGCTCGTGGAAGGAAACGGAGGATATGTCATGGATTCCGAAGTGGACGCTGTCCTGGAAGGATATCAGAATATCGGAGTCATAGAGCCAGCCGGCGCATCTTCTGAGGATCCGCCGGCAGAGGAAGGCAATAAAGACCGGCGGAAAGACGATAGCGGAGCGGGTAACAGGGATCGACGTGACAGCTGCGACCGCCAGAAAGGAACCGGCGGAGCGGACGATAGTGGATATTGTGACTGCGGTGACCGACAGAATGGCATCGGGGAAGCGACTGACAGCAGTCAGAAAAACACTGGTGACCGTAAGAAAGACGTCATTGAGGCGGGGGTCAGCTGCGATCATCCGGAAAATGACGGCCGTGGACCGGTGGAACCGGAGGCGGCTTTGCCCGGCGTCAGGCGGCCGCAGTACCGGATTATGTACAGCAGCAGCGGCGTGTCAGATCGGAATCACCCCATGCTGATTCTGGAGGATGCTGGGGGCACGCTGGCACCGCAGGAGAGCGGAGCTTTTACAAATCCGGATCGTCAGGACGCCTTTGAGTATCTGCAGAGCCCGGAGGAACCGCGGAGAATTCTTGCGGTGGACAGCCGGTTCTGCAAGCTGATCCGCTGGCTGGGCCGCGGCCATGTCAGCCTTCGCCTGTCCGGGGAGCCCATACCGGAGGGATATGCCGTCTGCCGGATGAAAGCGGTGGACCCTCATGGCAGAGCCTCGCTCGCCTCGATGAGCAACAGTTTCCTTCAGCTGATCATCCGCCGCCTGCTTGCCAGCGATCCGGTATTTCTGTCTGCGGAAGAAGAACCGGAGGAGGAAGAGACTTCTCTCATGCTGTCGGATATGCAGGGCATGCGGGATTTCATGGATACAGCAGGTGATACACTTCCGCCGAATATCCGGGCCTGGGCGCACCGCAATTTCGCTCTGACGGAATCCAAAACCATCTCTTCGGATGAAAAGCGGCACGCTCAGCGCGCTCTGTCCATGATGCTGAATATTCAGTGGGAGAGCAGCTGGTTCCCGTCGATTGATCCGGTGCAGGCGCGGAGAATTCTCGATGAGGAACTCTACGGAATGGAACGCGTGAAGCAGCGCGTGATCGAGACAATCATTCAAATCAACCGCACGCATACTCTTCCTGGATATGGCCTGCTTCTGGTCGGCCCGGCAGGGACGGGAAAATCGCAGATCGCCTATGCAATCGCCAGGATTCTGAAGCTCCCCTGGTTTGCGCTTGATATGAGCACCATCCACGATGCAGAGGCATTGACGGGATCTCCGAGAGTTTATACGAACGCGAAGCCGGGGCGCATCATGGAGGCATTTTCAAGTGCCGGAACGTCCAATCTGGTATTCATTATCAATGAACTGGATAAGGCAGAGAATGGCAACGGTTATTCCAGCCCGGCGGATACGCTGCTGACTCTGCTGGACGGGCTGGGGTTCACGGATAATTATATTGAGTGCACCATACCGACACGCGGTGTCTATCCGATTGCAACGGCAAATGACAAAAACCGGATATCGGATCCGCTCCTGTCCCGGTTTGCCGTCATCGATATCCCCGATTACAACCGGGAGGAGAGAAAAGTGATCTTCCGCGATTATGTCATGCCGAAGGTAACGGCAAGGCTGGGTATGAACCAGGAAGAGTGCGTCATCACGCCGGATGGAATCGAGGCCATTGTGCAGAAGTACGGGGATCTTCCCGGCGTGCGCAATCTGGAGCAGGCGGGTGAGCACATTGCCGCGAATGCGCTGTACCGCATTGAGACCGAACATTTACCCAAAGTGACCTATGGAAGGGCAGAAATTGAGGAAGTGCTTGACGAATAACGGAAAGGAGGCCGCTTCCGGCCGCAGCTGGAGTGGACATAAAAGATGAAACTGAAACGTCAGATTCTGGTGACAGCAGTGCTTGTGGGAGCGACGGCAGGACTTGCTGCCGGAGTGATCAAAACGTTCTGGAACATTGGCGAGGAAAAGATCAAAGAAAAGGCGATGAAGACGCCGGCAGAAGGTGAAGCAGAAGAAGAGTCGGAAGCTCAGGAAGCAGAGACGGCGCCCTCAGAGAACGAAGCAGAAGGGAAGAAGCCGGAAGAAAAGGAAACAGAGGAAGCATCGGAGAATCACGAATCGGAAGAGGCGCTGGAGGAACAGAAGGCGAAAGAAGCGCCGGAGAACCATGGCGCAGTAACAGAGAGCGGGAAAGGTGCTCAGTAAAGCGTTTTAGCAGCAACCAGCGCGTCATTTGCTCATCCGACCATCGTCCTGTTTCTGGTTATGGTGGAAAACGCAAAAGTCAAGAAGCAAAAGAAAAAGCAAAAACAGAAGTAAAAGCAGAAGCAGAGAGCCATATGAAAAACGGTCTCTCTGTTTCTGCTTTTTGGTATTAACCAGAGCAATCCGATCCCCTGAAAATCAGATTGCGTTCGGCATAGATGACCGGGGATAACCAGATCCTCCCAAGGCAGTAAAGCGTTCCCGTAAATAACGATCGCTCCGAAGGTGGGGAATTGGATCCTCCCAAGGCCGTAAGGCGTTCCCTGCCTGCCTGATCTC
The DNA here is from genome assembly GCA_902796405.1 of uncultured Lachnospiraceae bacterium. Lineage (GTDB taxonomy): Bacteria > Bacillota > Clostridia > Lachnospirales > Lachnospiraceae > UBA3305. The sequence goes on from CADBOY010000040.1 coordinate 4,142, forward strand.
TGCGCCGCGCGAGGTTGATCGGGCTGCGTGTGAGCGACGGCGAGACGGATCTGCCACATCTCTGTGCAGTGCGGGATGGATCGCTTTCAGCCAAGGATGACTTCGACGTCCGCCTCTTTTTCTGCGGCGTGGAGCGGAATGACATTGCTGTTCTGCGGGACTCCGTTCAACAGCAGCTTTTTGACGCCCTTCTCCACATGGTCCGGATTCTTCACGGTGATATGATAGGTCACGCCGCGGTAGACCCGGCGGACTTTGTAGCTCTCTACGTCGCCGGGGATGCAAGGATCAATTTTCAGACCGTCCAGCGTCGGCTGAATGCCTAGGATGTACTGGCTGACCGCGGTAAATGTCCACGCAGCTGTGCCGGTAAGCCAGCTGTTCTTTCCTTCGCCGAAGGTCGGAGCGTCACGTCCGGCCACCATCTGGCAGTACACATACGGCTCAGTGCGATGAATATCACTGATCTCTTCCAGATAGATCGGGCACGTCTTGCGGAATACGTCGAATGCACGGGTACCATGGCCAAGGACCGTTTCGGCGCACACAATCCAGGGATTGTTGTGGCAGAAGATGCCGGCGTTCTCTTTGTATCCCGGCGGATAGGAACTGATCTCGCCGAGTTCAACGTTATACTCCGTATAGGCGGGCTGCAGTAGAATAATGCCGTACTTGGAATCCAGTTTTTCTTTCACGCTGGCAAGCGCCGTTTCCGCTTTTCCGTCATCGACGCCGATACCCGCCATAACGCACATTCCCTGCGGCTCAATGTAGATCTGCCCTTCTTTGCACACATGGCTGCCGACGGGATTGCCATAGGCATCAAAGGCACGGACAAACCATTCACCGTCCCAACCGGCGCTTTCCACCGCCTGGCTCATCGCATCGACATGGCTTCTGACCTCGCCCGCTTCTTCCGTCTGATCCAGATGCTCCAGAAGGTCGGCCAGTTCGCGGCCATATTTCACATACATTCCGGCGATGAATACCGACTCGGCAACCGGTCCTTCGCTTGGCCCGAAGGTCTGGAAGCTTTCGCCCGGCTCCGTGGAAAAGCAGTTCAGATTCAGACAGTCATTCCAGTCGGCTCGTCCGATCAATGGCAGCCCGTGCGGGCCAAGGTGCGTCGTCGTATACTGGAAACTGCGTCGCAGATGCTCCAGAAGCGGCTCCGCTTTGGTAAAATCGCTGTCGAATGCACACTTCTCATCGAGGATGGAGTAGTCGCCGGTCTCTCTCAGATACGCGCAGGTCCCGGCAATCAGCCAGAGCGGATCATCGTTGAAACCGCTGCCGATATCGGCATTCCCCTTCTTGGTCAAAGGCTGGTACTGATGGTAAGTGCTGCCATCCTCAAACTGGGTATTGGCGATATCGATAATCCGCCCGCGGGCACGATCCGGGATCAGATGGACAAATCCGAGAAGATCCTGACACGAATCGCGGAAGCCCATCCCTCTTCCCAGTCCACTCTCATAATAGCTGGCGCTGCGGCTCATGTTGAAGGTGACCATGCACTGATACTGATTCCAGATGTTGACGAGGCGGTTCAGCCGCTCATCCTCTGTCTGGACGACATACGTTGACAGCAGCTGATCCCAATAGGTTTTGAGCCCTGCAAATGCTTCGCTGACCTGTTCCTCGGTCTGATACCGGGCCAGGAGTGCGCGGGCAGGCGCTTTATTGATCACGTTTGGCGCTTCCCATTTCTGATCCACAGGATTCTCGCAATATCCCAGGACAAAGATGAAGCTTTCGGAAGCTCCCGGTTCGAGCTCCACTTTCAGATGATGAGAGCCAACCGGTGCCCAGCCATGGGCGATACTGTTCCTGCTCCTTCCGGTGGCAACGACTTCCGGATTTGCAAATCCACGGTAGGCCCCCATGAAGGCATCCCGGCTGGTATCGAATCCATCCACTGGCCTGTTGACCGCATAAACGGCGTAGTGATTGCGGCGCTCACGGTATTCCGTCTTGTGATAAATCGCGCTGCCGATCACTTCCACTTCACCGGTTGAGTAATTGCGCTGGAAGTTGGACATATCATCCTGTGCGTTCCAGAGACAGAATTCGACAAAGCTGAAGAGGTCGAGATGTTTCGTCTCCGTTCCCTCATTGGTCAGTGTGATCCGGTTGATTTCGCAGGCGTCGTCCACCGGGACAAAAGCAAGCAGTTCCGCCTTCACCGCATTTTTCCGTCCGGTG
>CADBOY010000041.1 GCA_902796405.1 uncultured Lachnospiraceae bacterium
AAGGAGAGGTCCTGATCGACAATACGCCGGAGACCCATCAGGTCCTGAAGGAATCCTCCGCTTTCCTGCTGACAGATGCCATGCGCGGCTCGCTGCAGGAGGGAACGCTGTTTGACACGGTGAAGACGACCAGCACGGCGGCAGCACTGGATAACGGCATGCCTGCTGCCGGCAAATCCGGAACATCCACAGGCCGCACGGACCTCTGGTTTGTCGGCTACACGCCGTATTACACGATGGGAATCTGGAGCGGTTATGACGATATGTCCAAGATGGATGTCACGGAGAACTCGCCGTACCACAAGATCATCTGGAAGAAGATCATGGACCGGATCGATCAGTCACAGGGACTGGCCGCGAAGGAGTTCGAAGTGCCGAAGGATATCGTTCAGGTCGAGATCTGCGCGAAATCCGGCAAACTGGCAACCGATGCCTGCCGTGCTGACGGCCGCAGCGGCATCGTCTACAAGGAATATTTCCTGTCCGGCACGGAGCCGGTCACGGAATGCGATGTGCACTACTTCTCGCAGGTGTGCAGCGAATCCGGGATGGCGCCGGCGCGCTACTGCCCTTCGGTCTACAATAAGATGTTTATGCATCTGCCTTCGGATACAACGGGAGATACGGAGGACAGCCGCTACGCGATGACCTCACGGGCGTCCAGAACCTGTACGCTCCATCAGTCACCGCCGACCACAGCGGCACCGACTACCGTACCAGTTCCCACACTGCCCACCGTTCCGGAAACGGAGCCTGCTCCCACACCGGCAGGTGAGGCGGAGCAGTCGGGAGAGTAGAGCGTGAAGGCAGGCGGCAGCGCGAGAGAAGAGGGCATCCGGTCATGCGAGGCAGGATGCCATGTGCGCCAGCGCTCTGCGTGATATCCATGCAGATGCTTGCATTTGCATGGTAATAAGATGTGCGCCAGCGTTCTGCGTGATATCTGGTCTGATATTTTATCCTGGTTCGATGTTTTGTTAAGGAAGACGGGGAAACCGGCTTCTTTCCCAGTAAAGGAGTTTACAGTACATGTTAACGGTCAGCAATGTCAGTCTGCGCTTTGGCAAATCGGCGCTGTTTGAAGACGTCAACGTAAAGTTCATCCCCGGCGAGTGCTACGGTGTGATCGGAGCCAATGGAGCGGGGAAATCCACCTTTCTGCGCATCCTGAGCGGAGAACTCGAGCCGACGACCGGAGAAGTCACCAAGGGACCGGGCGAGAGGCTTTCTTTCCTGAAGCAGGATCATTTTCAGTATGAGGATGTGCGGGTTCTGGATGTTGTGATGCTGGGCAATCCGAGACTGGTCGAGATCATGAAGGAGAAGGATGCCCTCTATGCGAAGGAGGATTTCTCCGATGAGGATGGAATCCGCGCCAGCGAACTGGAGGCGGAATTCGCACAGATGAACGGATGGGAAGCCGAGTCTGACGCGGCGAACCTGCTCAATGGCCTTGGCGTGGATACGGAGTATCATGAGAAGCTGATGAAGGAGCTGAGCGGACCGCTGAGAGTGAAGGTGCTCCTGGCACAGGCTCTGTTCGGCAATCCCGATATCCTTCTTCTCGATGAGCCGACCAACCATCTGGATCTGGCGGCCATCGACTGGCTGGAGGAATTCCTGATCGGGTTTGAAAACACAGTGATCGTTGTCTCCCATGACCGCTATTTCCTGAATAAGGTCTGCACGCAGATCGCGGATATCGACTATGGCAAGATTCAGCTCTATGCTGGCAATTATGATTTCTGGTATGAGTCCAGCCAGCTGATGATCCGGCAGATGAAGGAAGCGAACAAGAAGAAAGAGGAGAAGATCAAGGAACTGCAGGAATTCATCCGCCGGTTTTCCGCCAACGCATCGAAATCCAAGCAGGCGACCTCGAGAAAGCGGGCGCTGGAGAAGATTCAGATCGAGGAGATGCGTCCGTCCAGCCGCAAATACCCTTATATTGATTTCCGGCCGGACCGCGAGATCGGCAATGATGTGCTGGAGGTGCATCATCTCTCCAAGACCGTCAATGGCGTGAAGGTGCTGGACGATATCTCATTCACGCTCAACCATGACGATAAGGTTGCTTTTGTCGGTGCGGATGAACTGGCCAAGACGACTCTGTTCCAGATTCTGATGGGAGAGATGGAGCCGGATGAAGGATCCTACAAATGGGGCGTTACGACGTCGCAGGCATATTTCCCGAAGGACAGCACGAAGGAGTTCCAGTCGGATTACACGATCACGGAGTGGCTGACCGGCTGCTCTCCGATCAAGGATGTAACCTATGTCCGCGGCTTCCTGGGACGGATGCTGTTTGCCGGGGATGATGGCATGAAGCACCTGAATGTGCTCTCCGGAGGTGAGCGGGTCCGCTGCATGCTCTCGAAGATGATGATCTCCGGGGCCAACGTGCTGATCTTCGACGAGCCGACCAACCATCTGGACATGGAGTCCATCACGGCACTCAACACGGGAATGGTGAAGTTCCCTGGCGTGATTCTCTTCGCATCGCGTGACCATCAGATTGTCCAGACGACAGCCAATCGTATCATGGAGTTCATCGGCGGGAAGATGATCGACAAGATCACAACCTATGATGAATACCTGGCCAGCGATGAGATGGCGATGAAGCGCCAGGTCTATAACCAGATCCAGGCAGAGGATAACTGACCGTCCCAGGAGAGATCGTGCGCAGCCGAACGCGAAACCTGCATTACAAGCTGGTCTGCGTGAGATTCCTGCACTTCTCTTGTTGCGCAGATTGCCGTTCGTTTCTGCACCTTGAACGATTTGCCGCAGGTCTCACTGAGGGAGAGAAGAGATAAAATCCGGCTTATTTCTGTGCTTTGAACGATTTGCTGCGATAATGCACAAAAATCAGCGTAGTTCTATTCTGGACAAAAAGGGCATTCTGTTTAGAATCGGAAAGATATCGTCTCAGCCGGGCGGACATAGCCTGCGGGCGGCTTGCTGCTGCCTGCTCACGGTACTACGTGAGACAGAATTCAGACACCTTCAACCGTGCTTCACTAGGAGTTTTCATGTCATACACTTCCTTCCTCTATCTGCTGCTTGTAGGCGGAACTGTTCTCGGGTATTATCTGTTCCCGCGAAAGATCCGATGGATTGTACTGCTTGCAGCCAATATGATCTTCTACTACCAGGCCGGATGGCAGGAGCTGCTGATTCTCGTCCTGACAGCGCTCGTGACCTGGCGGATCGGTCTGCGGATCGGTGCCTTGTCTGCACGCGTGAAGGCAGGGCGGAAAGAAGGTCTATCCCGGGAAGAACGGGACGCGCTGAAGAAGCGGAAAGGGCACTGGGTCCTGGCCGGAATGCTCGTCACACTCGGTATTCTCGGTATTTGCAAATATACGAATTTCGTGATCCGCATCGTGAGCCGGATCGGTCACCTCGGTGACCCGAAGGTGATTTCTCTCGTTGTTCCGCTTGGCCTTTCCTTCTATACCTTCATGATGGTCGCCTATCTGCTTGACGTGTCCAACGGGAAGATTGCGCCGCAGAGGAATTTTCTGAAGTATCTTCTCTTCGTTTCCTTCTTCCCGTCAGTGGTTCAGGGACCGATCAACCGGTATGGTCAGCTTTCGGATCAGCTCACTGAGGGGCACCGGCTGGAATTCGAGAACCTGCGGGATGGAGCCATCCTGATCGCGTGGGGATTTGCCAAGAAGCTGATCGTCTCTGAGCGCCTCGCTACGTTCGTCAGTGCCATCTTTGATCAATACCGCGATTATCATGGACTGATCATTCTAATTGCGGCAGCGCTCTACTCCATCCAGACCTATGCGGACTTTTCCGGCTGCATGGACATCGGAAGAGGAACGGCGCGGATGCTTGGCATCCGGCTTCCGGACAACTTCCTGCGGCCTTACTTTGCGCGCACGCTGCCGGAATTCTGGCGCAGATGGCATATCACGATGAGTTCCTTCTTCCGTGACTATGTCTTCTTCCCGTTTTCCGTTTCCAAGGCATCAAGAAAGATCAGCAAATGGGCACGTGCCCATTTCAGCGACCGCGCGGCGCGGATTATTGCCGCCTGCATGCCGATCATGGTGGTATGGGTGCTGACTGGACTGTGGCATGGGGCGGAGACCAAATACATCTGCTGGGGATTGTACCACGGCATCATGATCATGCTCAGCACGATCCTCACGGATGGGCTGCACCGGCTCGGCACGAAAATTCATCTGCCGATGGAAAGCTTCGGATTCCGGATCTTTCAGAGCCTGCGCACCTATCTCCTGTGCAGTATCGGCCGGTTCTTCTTCCGCGCACCGAGTGTCATGGCCGCCTTCACGCTGTTTGGCAATATGTTCCGCGGCGTTCATATGGAGAATATCGCGGACGGTGCGTTCTTTAACTACGGCGTGAATATGGCGAACATGATCGTTGTACTGATATTCACAGTGGTGTGGTTTATTGTCAGTGTGCTGCAGGAAAACGGGCATGATGTACTGGCCGGCCTTTCCCATCTGAACATCGTTCTACGGTGGGCTCTGCTCTATGCGCTGATCATCGGCGTATTCGTATTCGGCAAGTACGGCCCTGGCTATGACGTATCCGCATTCATCTATGAACAGTTCTGATGACGGACACGCAGAAGGGAGCTAACATGCATTCGATTATACAGGCAGTGGCGCACTGGTCGGCACAGACACCGGATACGCTGTGCGCGGCGGATTCCCGGCGCGCCCTGACTTACGGTGAGATGTTCCGGCTGGCGGCAGGATTTGCGGATGACCTGATCTCCTCCGGCATTCGGGAAGGGGACCGCGTCGTCCTTCGCAACTCGCAGGACACGGCTTACGTTGCCGCTACGCTCGGCATTCAGCTGGCTGGTGCGGTCTCCGTTCCTCTCGAGAAGAATGTGGCGGAAGCCAGAATCCGCGAGATCTGTGAGAGCACAGATGCGGTCCTGTATCTTGCAGCCAGACCGTGGGAGGAAGGAAAACTTCGTCAGATGAAGATCTCCGAAGCACTGCAGCACGAAGCAGACGATGCCGTCTGTGCCGCAATGCGGGAGAGGGCGGAGCAGATTCCAGAGGGGAAGATGGCAGAGATCCTGTTCTCCACCGGAACCACCGGAAAATCCAAGGGAATTGTTCTTCAATCCGGCAATAACATCGCCGTGGCGCAGAACATCATCGAGGGTGTGGAGATGAAGAAGGAGAATGTGGAGCTCATTCCGATTCCGCTCAGTCATTCTCATGCTCTTCGCACGCTGTACGCGGCGATGCTGAATGGCAGCTCCGTGGTTCTGATGGATGGCGTCGTGTTCGTCGCGAAGGTCTTCGCCTTGATGGAGAAATACCAGGTGACGGCGATTGACCTTGTTCCTGCTGCCCTTGCGATGCTGCTGAAGCTGGCCCCGGATCAGCTCTCCAGCTGGGATGACCGGCTGGACTATGTGGAACTGGGGTCTGCGCCGATTCCCGAAGGGGATAAGGCGATGCTCTGCCGCCTACTTCCGGGAACGCGGCTCTACAACTTCTACGGCTCTACGGAGTCAGGACGCACCTGCGCGCTGAACTTCAATGACGGCGTTGTCCGCCGCGCCTGCATCGGAAAGCCGGTCAGCAATGCTTCCTGCGAGTTCTTTGGCAGTGACGGGAAGCGGATCGAGGCGAGCGCGGAACATCCTGGAGTTCTCGCGTGGAGAGGCCCGATGAACACGCCGGGCTATTTCCACGATGAGGAGAAAAACCGGGAGCTGTTCCGGGACGGCAGCATCATCACGCAGGACCTGGCTTACCAGGATGAAGATGGCATGATCTATATGCTGGGGCGCCAGGGAGACGTCATCACCTGCGGAGGCACCAAGATCGCACCGACGGAAGTGGAAGAGGCAGCGGACAGCATTCCCGGCATCGCGGAGACGGCCTGCGTCCCGGAAGCGGACGAGATGCTCGGCCAGGTGCCGAAGCTCTATTACGTTCTCGAGGATGGCGCGAATCTGACCGGGCAGGACATTGATGAAAAGCTGCGGGGGCTCCTTGAGGGCTACAAGGTTCCGAGGACCTTTGTGCAGATCGACCGTCTGCCGAAGACCTACAACGGGAAGATTCAGCGAAACAAGCTGAAGTAGATTCCGGCAGAGACCGGCGCCGGCGGGCGCGGCGTTTCAGCGGAAGATATTGGATTCATGGAAAGGAGATTGTCGTATGGACGAACTGGAAAATGTACTGCGCACTGCTGTGCCAAAGGTGAAGGACTGGAGAACATCGCAGAACTATCTCGAGGACGGAGTCATTGACTCCATTGATATTATCAGCATGGTCTCCGAGATCTCGGATCACTATGATATCGATATTCCGTCCGAGGAGATGGAAGCGGAGAATTTCTGTTCTCTGCAGTCGATCTATGATATGATTCAGAGAATTCTCTGATTGGAGGAAGAGGAATGAAACAGAGTTGGGAAAACTGGATCGGGAGCATTCTCTTTCTCGCGATCGGGTTCTTCCTGCTGCTCCATTTGAATTATGTGCTACGGCCGCACAAATCCTGGCGAAGAGTTTATCCGGGTTACTACGCGGAGGCGAAGGACAGCCTGGATGTCGTCAGCATCGGCACCAGCGCTGTCCTTCGGTACATTGATCCGCCGCATCTGTGGGAAAGTTGCGGGATTACGTCTTATACCCTGGGAACCGCGGATGCTCCGTTTGAGAGTTTCCGGTATCTCATCGAAGAGGCGGAGAAGACGCAGAATCCGGATCTCCTGATCATTGATGCCAGAGGAATTCTGATCACGCACAATGATAATGAGAAATTCGAACAGATCGTGCACATCATCACGGACAGCATGAATCATGATATTCCTCGTCTGCAGGTGATCCAGAAGGAAGTGTCGGTTTTCACAGATCGTCTGGATTATATCTGGGAGATGAATTCCTATCATGACAACTGGGAGACTCTGACTGCGAAGGACTGGGCATACTGGGACAACCAGGAAGCACTTCCGCTGAAGGTACCGGCCATTGTGATGCGGGTCAAACCGCTGAATACTCTGAAGCCGGACGGGGACGTGAAGGTGTCGCCGCAGCCTCTGGATGCAGGGATTCAGGAGGATCTGACCGATCTGCTGGAGTACTGTCAGAGTCTGGATACTCCGGTCCTGTTTCTGGAGACACCCTACCGCCGGCCGGCGAGATATGACGGTATGAGCCAGACGCTGGAATCGCTGGTCAAAAGCTACGGTCTGGATTACCTCGACCTGAATGACGTGGCGGATGAGATCGGACTGGACATTGACACGGATTTTTATAACACCCGCCATACGAATATGTGGGGATCCTGGAAGGTTACGGAATATCTTGGCAAATGGCTGAAGCAGCATTATAATATTAATGATAAACACAGTGAGGCTGTGACCGAGGACTGGAACCGTGCAGCGAATCTGGAGGAGAAGCTGGTTACAGCCTATATGGACACCTCACAGAAAGATACAGTGGATCCGGAACTGGTAGACGACGGAGAGGACAGCGAAGAATGAGGATGGCGCTCTCCGGCGTCAGCAGCCGAAGAAAATAATCACAAAAAAAGCAAGGCGTCGGGACCGATCGTTCTGACGCCTTGCTTTTTAAATCTTAGATCAGAAGGTTCCGTCTTCAATTTCCTTCATGAGTGCGCCGGGAGCCCCCTGAGTCATGCGCTTCTTCACGCAGGTTTCCAGGGAGATGGCATCGTAGATGTCCTTGTCAAAGGCAGGGCAGATTTTCTGATATTCTTCGAGCGGAAGATCATCGAGCGCGCAGCCGCGGTCGATGCAGACGAGGACGAGCTGTCCGATGATTCCATGCGCATCCCGGAAGGGAATGCCCTTGCCCACCAGATAGTCAGCCGCGTCGGTTGCGTTTGTGAATCCGTGTCTGGCGCTGGCTTCCATCACTGGCTTGTTGAAGCGGATCGTCCGAAGCATTCCGTTAAACAGAGTCAGGCTGTGTTCCGTCGTGTCGATCGCATCGAAGACACCTTCCTTATCCTCCTGCATATCCTTGTTGTAGGCGAGCGGAAGCGCTTTCATCGTGGTGAGCATCTGCATCAGATGTCCGTAAACCCGACCCGTCTTGCCTCGGACCAGCTCAGCGATGTCCGGGTTCTTCTTCTGCGGCATGATGCTGCTTCCCGTGCTGTAGGCGTCGTCAATTTCCAAGAAGCGGTATTCGTTTGAATTCCAGAGGATGATCTCCTCCGAAAAACGGGACAGGTGCATCATGATCACCGACAGATCCGAGAGAAGCTCAATCAGGTAATCGCGGTCCGAGACACTGTCCATGCTGTTGGCAGTAGGACAGCGGAAGCCGAGAAGTCCGGCAGTGTATTCGCGGTCGAGCGGATAGGTGGTTCC
>CADBOY010000042.1 GCA_902796405.1 uncultured Lachnospiraceae bacterium
CGGGAAAGGCTGGAAAGAAGAAGGTCATAGTCGATGTGCCGATTCTCTACGGAGGCGAGACCGGTCCGGACCTTCAGCTCTGCGCCGAGCTGGAGCATACGACTCCGGAGGAGATCATCCGGAAGCACAGCTCGCATGACTACTATGTGTTCATGCTCGGCTTTGCCCCGGGCCATCCTTACTCCGCCAGATTTGAGGAGCCGTTCTCCTTCAAGAGGCGCGATACGGCAAGAGTCCGGATTCCTGCCCGCTCGGTTGTGATCCAGCTGAACCTCTCGGATCTGATCCCCTTTGATCAGCCGTGCGGATGGAATATCGTCGGGATGACGCCGCTGGAGATCTGCGATTATCACCGCGAGGATCCGTTCCTGGTTCACGCCGGCGAGTGGGTTCGCTACCATCCCGTTGACAAGAAGGAATATAACGAGATCCGCGCGCAGGTAGAGGCCGGAACGTATGTGATCCACCGGTATGAGGAGGCCTGAGATGGGGTTTGAGGTTAAGGATCCCGGTCCTTTCACGACTGTGCAGGATGCGGGAAGATTCGGTTATCAGAAGTTCGGCGTGACTCCTTCGGGCCCGATGGACACGAGGGCGTTCCAGCTTGCCAACCTGCTTGTCGGCAATCCGGCTGGCGAGGGAGCGCTGGAGTTTACGTTCAAGGGTCCGACGCTGGCATTCGATGAGGACGAGGTGATCGCGATTACCGGCGGCGACATGCAGCCGTCCCTGAATGGGAAGAAGATCTCCCGGTACCGCGCCGTGGCAGTTCATGCCGGAGATGTTCTTACTTTCAGCTTTGCGGCTGCCGGCGGCTGCCGCGGCTACATCGCCGTTGCGGGAGGGCTGGATATCCCCGAGGTCATGGGATCAAAGTCCACGCTGGCGCAGAAAAAGCTGGGAGGACTGGACGGCAGAGCGCTGAAGGCGGGAGACCGGATCGGCCTTACCGCTCCGAAGAAGAACCTGCCGGATCTGGCACGCCGCGTGCTTCCCGTCCCGGAGTATCCGACGGACGAGGTGGTTCTCCGCGTTGTGCTGGGCCCGCAGGATGACGCATTTTCTCCGGAGGAACAGAAAAAGTTCTTCTGGTACAGCTTCAAGGTGACCAATGAGTACGACCGGCAGGGGTGCCGCCTGGAGCGCGAGGAGCCGGTCAAACACATCAAGGACGGCAATATCATCACTGATGGCATCTCGTTCGGTGCGATTCAGGTCCCGAGCACCGGACAGCCGATCATCATGATGGCGGATCGTCAGACTACCGGCGGCTATACCAAGATTGGCAATGTCATCGCCGTCGATCTGCCGAAGCTGGCGCAGGCGAAGCCCGGCATGAAGGTCCGGTTTGTCCGCGTGAGCATTCAGACGGCGCAGGAGCTCCTGATCCGGGAGCATAAGGAAATCCGCAGCATCGCGGAAAAATTCGGCGCCTGAGCATTTATTTGTATGTTACAGCCCTGCGGCGAAGCGGCAGGGAGGAAAGACAGAATAACCTGTCTGCCTGGGCAGACTGACAATGACCGGAGAAGACAGGCAGCGGCGCAGGGCGGCAGAGTCCGGAACGGATACGGCTCCCTGCAGAGGACGATTCAAAAGGAGGAACAAGATGTATTCCGTAGATCTTAACAGTGATATCGGAGAGAGCTTTGGCAATTACAAGCTCGGCAATGATGATGAGATTCTGAAGTATGTCACCGCGGCAAACGTCGCCTGCGGCTGGCACGCAGGTGATCCCATGGTAATGGCGAAGGTCGTGAAAACCGCGGCGGAGCGGGGTGTTGTCGTGGGTGCTCATCCGAGTTATCCGGATCTTATGGGCTTTGGCCGCCGGAGAATGAAGCTTTCCTTCGACGAAGCGAAGAACTATGTGAAGTATCAGATCGGTGCGCTGTCCGCATTCACGACGAGCTGCGGCATCCGGATTCACCATGTGGCACCGCACGGAGCCATGGGCAATATGTGCCAGGACGACCGTGAGCTGGCCCGCGCCATCTGTGAAGCCTGCTACGAGATCGATCCGGAGATCATCATTTACTACTGCGCCGGCGCCGTACTCGGTGAAGAGGCGGAGAAAATCGGCCTTCGCTCAGCCTGTGAGATCTTTGCTGACCGTGCGTATGAAGACGATCTTTCCCTCAGGAGCCGCAAACTCGAGGGGGCGATGATCACCGACGAAGAGGAAGCGATCAAGCGCTGCATCCGCATGGTCAAGGAAGGAAAAGTGACCGGATACAGCGGCAAGGAACTGGACATCAAGGGCGATACGCTCTGCGTCCACGGAGACGGCCCGAAAGCCATCGCCTTTGTGCAGAAGATTTCGGAAGCATTCCGCAAGGAAGGCATTGAGATCCGTGCGTTCTCGTAAATGGGAGATCACTGATTTCGGGATGTGAAAAACGGAAGGAAGGGCTGCCAGCGGCAGGCCTTAGATATTACCCCATTAACCTAAGAGGAGGAAATCACACATGGCAAAAGCACAGAAGAAACAGGGAATGTCCCTCGCGAAGAAAATGGGCATCTCTCTGGCTGGAGGCCTGATTCTCGGACTCATCTTCATGATGATCCATCAGAATCTGGTGAACAGCGGTCAGGAAGCCACCTGGGACATCATTAACCGACTTCTGTTCCAGGACATCACCGCAGAGGATGGCACAAACGCCATCGGTATCTTCTACATCATCGGCCAGTTGTTCATGAGAGGACTGCAGGCAGCAGTCGTTCCTCTGGTTCTGGTCTCCCTGAGCCTGGCGCTCTGCAGCATCTCCAACAGCACGAAGCTGGGAAGAATCGCCATCAAGACACTGGTTGGTTTCTTCGCATTCTACTGCTGCGGCGCGGCGATCGCGTGCATCGTATCCTATGCCATGAAGTCGGCAGGACTCTTCAATGTCACCATTGCGGCGGAAGGTCTGGCCGAGGGAAATACCATTGAGGCGTTCAATCCGCTGGCCGTGGTCATCAATGCGGTTCCGAACAACATCTTCACGGCGTTCAGCACGAACAACAGCATCCTTGCCGTTGTTGTCACGGCTATCGTCATCGGTATCTGCATGAACGCGCTTGGCGAGAAAGCCGCACCGCTCAAGAAGGTGCTGGAAAGCTGCAACGAGATCATTCAGATGTTCCTGAACTTCCTGATCAACAAGGTCGGCCCCATCGCCATCTTCTGCCTGCTGACCAGAACGTTCGCCATCTACGGCGCGAACTATCTGAAGTCTGCCGTAGCCTATGTCATTGGTGCGATGGTAACGCTGCTTGTCACTTGCTGCGTCCTGTATCCGATCGGCGTCTTCGTTACCACCCGCCTGAATCCTCTGAAGTTCCTCAAGAAGATGTTCAAGGTCGGTATGTTCGGATTCTCCGTCAACTCTTCGGCGGCTACCCTGCCCCTGAATACGCAGACCAACCTGGAAGAGCTCGGCTGCTCGGAGGAGATCACGAGCTTTGTCCTTCCCACCGGTATGACGATCAACATGAACGGAACGACGATGATGCATATGTTTGCCGTTACGTTCATCGCTACGGCGGCCGGCATCAATGTAACTCCCGCCAACATGGTGGTCATGGCTCTGCTCTCGATCTGCGCTGCTGCCGGTACGCCGGCTATCCCGATCGCGGGAACGACGATGATCTTCACGGTTCTGTCCGGTATGGGCTGGACGACGGATGCCTGCATGCTGGGCTACTCCCTGATTGTTGCCATCAACCGTCCGGTCGAGATGTCCCTGCTTCCGCTTAACGTCATCGGCGACGCTGCCGTCAACGTCATCGTCAACAATTCCGAGGGCGAACTCAACAAAGAAATTTACAACTCGTAATCATGGGATCTTTGTCTGGCTGTGATCGGTACGGACAGGTCCAGACATCGCTGTGTTCGGTATGTTCCGCCGGTCTTTCGTGAGAAGGACTGACGGAACATATTTTTATTCCGGAAGGGGAGAAATATATTGAAAGCGTCAATGATTTCAATAAATCATATTCATTTTACTTTATGATTGTCGTTTTTTATAATGAAACAGGAAAAAGTGAGTGACCCGCGCATTGTGCGGGATGACAGATGATAGCAGACCAGATATCTGCAGGACTGAATCAGAGAGGAGTAACAGACATGTTCCAGACGTCAGACAGAATGGAAGCACTTCCTTTCTCCGGAATTCGTGTGATGATGGAGCGCGCAAACAAGATGCAGCAGGAAGGACGCAGCATCATTCACATGGAGATCGGCCGCCCGGACTTCGACACTCCGCAGATCATCAAAGACGCGGCGTATGACAGCCTGGAGAAGGGCCATGTTTTCTACACTTCCAACTACGGCATCCCGGAGCTTCGCAAGGCAATCTGCGAGAAGCTCGCCCGTGACAATGGCATCGAGTACAAGCCGGAAGAGACACTGGTCACGATTGGTGTCGGCGAAGGAACTTACGCATCGATCGCTGCATTCCTGAATCCCGGCGATGAGGTGCTGGTTCCCAATCCCGTATGGCTGAATTACATTCATGTACCGCAGTTCTTCGGCGCGGTGCCGGTAACTTATTCCCTGAAGGAAGAGAATCACTACCAGATTGACGCTGAAGAGATCGAGCGCCTGATCACGC
The DNA here is from genome assembly GCA_902796405.1 of uncultured Lachnospiraceae bacterium. Lineage (GTDB taxonomy): Bacteria > Bacillota > Clostridia > Lachnospirales > Lachnospiraceae > UBA3305. The sequence goes on from CADBOY010000042.1 coordinate 4,599, forward strand.
CGAAGACGAAGATGATGGTCATCAATACGCCCGGCAATCCGACGGGCGCGGTGCAGGCGCGCGATACCCTGGAGAGACTGGCGGAGATC
>CADBOY010000043.1 GCA_902796405.1 uncultured Lachnospiraceae bacterium
ATAGATGTCATCCGTGATATCATCCAGATCATCATAGATATCCTCCGGATCCTCACCCGATTCGATGAGCGCACTCGCATATACGGCACTGTCCTGCCTGTACAGAATAGCCGTTTTCTTCGTTTCCAGTACGATGGTGTCGTATAGATTCTCCACCTGATCCGCATTTTCCTTGTATGCATCATAAGTGTCGATACTCGAAATCAGCAGATTACTCTGATCCGTCAGCCGTTTTACCAGGTCTTCTTCCTGCGCCTCAGCCACCGATTTCAATGTATCTTCATCGGCTGTAATTCCTGACGGATCAAGGGATCCGGAAGCTAAAGTGACTTCTGCGGCCTGTGAAGCTGCCGCAGAAGAAGATTTGCTGGATTCGATTGCTGCTGTCTCCGCAGAAGACGTCTCTGGTTTTTTCGTCTCAGCCTCAGAAGCGCTGCTCGCCAAGCCAGACGAAGATGCTCCGCATCCTGTCGTTACCATCATTCCTGCTGTCAGCAGGAATACAACGAATCGATTACTCATGATATCCCCCCGTTCCACTTCCTTTCCTCCTCCTGTTTTCAGAATACCGACAGAGCGTGGCCTTTTACATGCCCAAAATCTTTCCAAAACTTTACCCGTAAAACCACCCCACACTTCTCGTTTTTCTTCTCGTCACTGCGAGATTCTTCATACTGCACTGGTGCAGATGCATGAAAAAAGCGGCCATCAGAGTTTTCGCTCCGATGACCGCATCTGTGGCTGATGGAAGATCATTTGTCATGTATCTTCCTCTGTATCCCCTGTTCTCTTTTCCGTTCCGCCTTTCTTGAATCGTTCCGAGGTATTCTTCCTTCTCTCCTCTCCCAGTTCGCGCCTTCTTCTCTCCAGCGCCTCCTCAAATTTCCTGGCGTCTGTCCTTCGGACTCGGTTCTGCCAGTCTTCTTTATTCCCATAAATCTCGCTGATATCGAGCTTATTTTCATACCCGCACATCTGGCATTTCCATCTCGATAGGTAATCATTAAAACCAGTCTGTTCGTTAAGATGAGCTCCGCATCTATCGCAGTACCATTCAATATCCGGGAACCGGTTCTGCAGATCCTTTTCATCCCCATTAAACGTGTATTCGTACTCTTCCGGATGCATCAGATAATTCAGCTTGTCCCTCAGTTCTCCGGTTTCACTTTCCTGCCGGTGTACGGCAATAAAAGCACTGTCATACATTCGAAGTACTCGTCCGATCTCGTTGCGCAGAAGACTTCCGGTCAGCAGCCAGAGGTAAGCATTGCACAGTCCGCTGTGAGCCGAAAGATTCAGCTGATACACCGCATTCCAGATCGTTCCTTCGAATGCCTCATCATCCATGGGGAAGGCTTCTACTGCTCGCTCATCCGCGCTGGCAGCCTCCCGGCGACTGGTAAGTTCTGTGGTCACCTGATACAGCCGCTTTCTCATCTCTGCTTCCTGTTCTGCAGAGAAGCAACGGAACATCTGCGCCGTGTTATCCTTCAGCCGCGGCGTAAGTGTCATATCCCTGATCAGGCATTCCGCGATATGCTTCTGAATCCGCTCAGCGTTTTTTCGCTCCTTCTCTTTATTGCCGGAAGCCGTGCCGACCAGTCTTCCGGTGATCTGAGATACTCTGACGCTTTCTCCGGAATAAAATCTGCCATGGTATCTCACGGCATGGATCATGCACTCCAGATCCTGATATTCCGCTTCCCGCTTCGTCTGCCCATCTGAGGCATCCGCTTTGATAATCAGCCCTGGGAACCAAGCATCCAGAAGATCAAGCTGCCGAGGCATCTTCTCCCTAAGGATCTCATAATATAAAGCCGCGATATTTCCGAATCTGAAATTCATCTGATCTGTCAAGTCCGCCATCCCATTAATCTCTTTTCAACCTGGATTGACCTTTATCATACCACTGTTTCATTGACCTTCCCTGTCAGCTCCAATCCCGCTTTGCGGAAAAAGCAGCAGCGATTCATAGACCGCAGTCGTTGCCGCGATTATTCATCTGGATCTCCGTCTTTTCTTTCCGCACAATACGGAGCATTCTGCTCCGATAAAGACAAAGAGCAGAAGCATCAGTATATTTTCAAGTAAGACAAGGGCTGCCGGTCTTTCATCGTCGAAAGAGGCGAATATTGCCCGGAAAAACAGGTATTCTTCCCTGGATGATCCGGGCAATAACGCAAAGCATAGCTGAAAGAATCACCACAGCGTATCAATCACTGCCTCTCAGAACAGATCCAGCGTATTGGACAGGTAGATCTCTTCACGCACCTTCAGCTGGTATTGCGGTCTGGTCATATAGTACAGAAGGAATTCCAGAACCAGTGCACTTCCGAGACTCCGTCCCTCAATTTTGAAATTGGAAAATCCCATCGGAACATATTTGCTGATGATATCCTCCCTGCGGATAAAACCGGGATTTTCCATCGCCCGCGAGAACCGATATCCCTCCGACGCCTCGGGCGAAGGACAGAAATGGTGAGTTTCTTCTCCCAGTGCCAGCCGGCTCACCGCCTCATAGCATTCCCTGCGTTCCCGGCAGCCGAAATCACAGCACTCGTTGCACAGAAACTCAGTCTTGTCCTTCTCCGCCTGAGATAGCTCTGCCAGCCTGGGGAAATTTTTGTTCAGCCGGAAATCCGCTACCACAAACGCGAATTCCGGCCTGTCCAGCTCCTTTCTGAAGTCCTCAAAATTCGTCAGGGTCTTTGTGGTCGAGGACGCCAGATACAGATTGGGACACTGTTCCTTCAGATAAGAGGTCAGCCGCTCGGAATGAACAATTACGCCATTTTTCGGTCCGTCCGCCGATGCAAATTTCCTGCACAGGTCATTGCAGCGCCGGTCCGACAGATGTCTCTCCTGAAGCAGACTGTTGCTGAATGTCAGCCGGGCACTGATGCCGTATCTTGCCGTGAGAGCAAGTACATCTTCCGGACTTTCATCCGCTTCGCTGATTCTTCCGCCGCTCCAGATACAGTCCGCCGGCGCTCCGTAGAGAGATCCGATCGTACACCACGGATAAAAATACTCCCGGTGATGAAAAAAGAGAGGCAGAAAGCGCTGATACAATTCATAAAATTCAAACAGCCCGGGCAGATGGTAGATCACCTTGGGCTTTTCTGAGCTCTGATCTTCCACTACATCATCTCCGTTTTCCCTCAATGTACTTTATGATTGCCGCTGAATGAATGGCAGCAGGACTACTCTGCCCTCCTGGTCTTCAGCGAGCGGATCTCTTCCCGCGTCTCTGGCGATATCGTTCGCGACTCGATGATCTTCTGCAGGGCCTTCTGCTGCACTTCCGGGGCCAGCCTGTTCTGCCGGAGAACCGGCATCACTTCATTCGGGAAATGCAGATAGCATTCTGCCATCGCCCATGCCACTGCCATCTTCGCGTAATAGGCCTCCGCCTTGATCTGCTCCAGCGCACTCACGGTGCGAAGAAGCCACGTTTCATCAATATAGTAATCCAGCAGGATCACTGCAGCCAATCGCTGTTCGAATTCCTTCTCCGAGGCAAGATACGGCTGTAAAAACGAAAAGACAC